>DITH01000139.1 GCA_002422745.1 Alphaproteobacteria bacterium UBA6189 | reverse complement strand
GTGGCAGGCAAGGATTGGACGATTGACCTGGGCTGGGCAGTGGAATCCTCCGACCATGTGGCCAAGATTCTTGAGGGTGGATTCAGCGGCGGCAATCATCCACCGAAGCCACCGGCCTGCGATGTGCCGGGCTTGCAGCAGGCATGGGATGCGGTGCTGGATGCCTTCCAGCGCAAGCACGGCAAGGCGACCTGCCGCAGTTGGCTTTCCAATACCGGCGTTATCGGCTTGCGCGGCAACGCCGTTGTCATCCGCTGCCCCAGCGCCTTCGCCCGCCAATGGATAGGCGAGCATTACCTGCCTGACCTGACGCGCTGGTGGCACACCGCAACCGAGGGCGGCGCAGCCGTGTCCACGGTGGAATTGATCGCGGAGGGGCAGCCATGAGAAACCATGCCCCCGAACGCTGGACGGAAAGCGCCGTTGCTGAACGCTTTGAAGATGCCGTTTACACCATGAAGCGCCTGCCGCCGGTGCGTGTGCAGGGATATTTCAGCGCATGGCCCGCCATCGTACGAACCGTAGCTGAGCAGCTGGCGGAAGACCGGCTACCGATGCGCCTTGGCCCGCCATCGGCGGAGGCTATCGCTCGCATGGAAGAAACTATCCAGTGGATCTTCTTCCTCGATGATGAAAACGAACGCCGCCTTGTCTGGCTTCGCGCCGCGCGGGTTCCGTGGAGGCCGATTTGCGCCCGCATCGGATGTGGCCGCACGAAGGCATGGCAGATGTGGGTCATTGCGCTCATGAAAATCACCATCCGCCTCAACGCCAAACCCAAGCTGGGAGGGCGTTAGCATGACCCTGAAAAAAAAGACTAAACAAAGCGAACAAAAAAGTGTATGGGTATATATAAGATCGCGGGACGTGCGAGTTTTTGCACCCTATAGCGCCCGGAACTCCCATTTTCATCATTTTTGTTCCCACGCAGCTGCCATCGCGCAGCGAGCGGCTATTGGCGTGCGGGAGGTGGTGTTATGGCACTAACCTTCAAAGAAGCGTGGAACGCTAAACCCGATGGACGTAGCCGCGAAGAACTGTTCCAAGACATTGTTGACGACGTAAAAAAACGCTCAGGAAATACACTTTCAGATGTGGAAGCGCACACGGCAGCACGCAACCTCGTTGCCTTCATGCGCGAGTTAATGGGGCTAAGCCAAGAGGAAACTCTAGGGAGGCTTGATTGCACCGTGCAGCCTGTTATCGTGGAAAAAGAACATGATTGAGTGTTCAGAGGCGCAGAAAGCCTCGATCACCGGCAGTCCTCACCCGTTGTTGGTGATCTCGTTTAACGAGCACCGGGGGTTGCGATGAAGAAAGAAAATGTTTTTGATAAAAGAGCCACTAAAGCAATCGCGCTGGCGCGGGTATCTACCGAAGACCAAAAGCTAGGCTATTCGCTCGACGCGCAAACATTTCGCCTACAAGAATACTGTATGCGCCACGGCTTGGAATTGGTGAAGACGTTTGAAATTGTCGAATCATCCACCACCGGCGACCGGAAAGATTTTCACGCGGCCATTGATTTTGCCAAAAGGCAGAAAGAGCGTTACGCGATCATCACCGATAAAGTTGACCGCTTGCAGCGCCGCCTTGCTGAAACGCCGATGCTTGAAAGCCTGATTAGCGAAGGCAAGATTGAACTGCACTTCCATGTAGAGAATGTGCAGATTCACAAGAATTCAACGTCGCAGGAACGCCTAATGTGGAACCTGCATGTTATTTTGGCACAAAGCTATGTGGATGCGCTACGTGATAACGTCAATCGCAGCATTCAGCAAAAGCTACGCAAAGGCGAATGGATTAGCCTTGCGCCGCTGGGCTATATGCACCTGAAAGGTCATGAAAATGAACGCGGCACCGGCAAAATCGTGGTTGACCCGCAACGCGCTCCGCTGATTCGCAAGCTGTTTGAAACCTATGCTTCCGGTGAGTACACGCTAGCCGATCTTACGCGCAAAGCCAAAGACTGGGGATTGAAGAACAACTGGCGGGCGCAGGGGTATTTGAGCAAGGCGCATATTCATCGCATTTTGCAAAACCCGTTCTATTATGGGGTAATGCGGGTGAAGAAAACCGGCAAGGAATACCCGCACATTTATGAGCCATTGGTGAGCCGGGAATTATTCGATGCGTGTGAAGCGGTGCGATTGGGCTGGAATAAAAAGCCGTTCAAATACGGCGGGAAGGAATATGTGTTTAGGGGCTTAATCACATGCGCCACGACGGGCCGCGTGGTGTCTGCGGATACGAAGCAGCGCCAACGGGCGGATGGCACCCCGTATGAACTAACCTACCTTGGAACATGGAACCCGGAAGACACCTCCAAAAAGATATGGGTGCGGGAAGATGAGGTTCTGGCGCAGATCGAAGATGTATTCAAGCAACTGCAACTTCCGTTGGAATCCATCGAAATGCTCACGAAATATATTCGCAGCGGTGCGGAGTATGAACGCGATTACTACAAAACCCAAATGGAGGCGCTGTACAAGGAGCAAACTATGATTAAAACCAAGCTAGATAAGCTGATGGATTTCTGGCTGGAAGGTAAGATCACCGAGGAGGAACACGCCGAAAAGCGTAAGAGCTTAGCCGAGCGTCGAGATAGAATCACACTTGAGATTGCCCAGCACACCAACGCTGATGATAAGTTCACCGAACGTATGCAAGACATTGTGAAAATTGGCGGAAATGCTTACTCTCACTTCCAGCTGTCGAACGTTGAAGGAAAACGGCGTTTAGTGAATTTGGTATTTTCGACAGTAAAATTAAGAGGTAAAAACCTCGAATATACAATGCGTTCTCCATTCGACCACTTCATCAAAATTGATGAAATGAGCGAATGGCGGACGGGATGAGATTCGAACTCACGATACGGTTTCCCGTATACACACTTTCCAGGCGTGCGCCTTCAACCACTCGGCCACCCGTCCGTTTATCAGAGCGCGCGTTATAACGGCAAGTTGCGGAAAATTCTAGGAGGTTTTTTAGTGCCAGCGATTTCGTTACGCCGCCACCATTTGGTCGAGGTGAGCGAGGATCTTGGTTTTCAGGTCCTCCGGTCGGAACGGTTTGGAGAGGTAATCGTCCATCCCCTTGCGCAGGCAGCGGTCGCGGTCTTCCACCCGTCCGTGCGAGGTCATGGCGATAATTGGCGTGCGCGTATGGCGATGCGCGATTTCCCAGTCGCGTATGCGCTGGGTTGCTTCATAGCCGTCCATCACCGGCATTTGAACATCCATCAGGATGATATCGAACGGATCAGCCACATGCTTTTCAACCCCTTCTTCGCCGTGATGGGCGACGGCATACGTAAAGCCGAAAAGCTCGAGATAGGATTTGGCGACAAGGATATTGGCGGCGTTATCCTCCACCAGTAGGATGCGCGGGCCGCTTGGCTTGGCTTTCTCGGGCTCCGAGGCTTTTTCTGGCGCCACTGGGGTGGGCAGGCTGTGCGGCTTCTCGCTGGCAGAGGGGCGGGCGAGGCTTTCTACCGAAGCGATGGCGAGCGGCACGCGGAAGGTAAATACCGAGCCCTTACCCGGCTGGCTGGCGACAGTGATTTCGCCGTTCATGCGCTCGGCCAGCCCGCGGCTGATGGCGAGGCCAAGCCCCGTGCCGCCATATTGCCGCGAATGCGAGCTATCGGCCTGAANNATGGCCTCGAGTTTGTCGGTCGGGATACCGATGCCGGTATCGCTGACCCGGATGCGCATATCGAGCCGGTTTTGGCGCGTGGCGGCGCTGGATACGTGAATGATAATGCCGCCCTCGGCAGTAAATTTTACCGCGTTGGAGAGCAAATTCACCAGCACCTGGCGCACCCGTAGCGAATCGCCGATGAAATGTTCCGGCGTGCGCTCGTCATATTCCAGCGTCACGTTCAGGCCCTTTTCATTGGCTCGCACCGAGATAAGCATAATCACCTCGGCAATCAGCTCGCGCAGATTAAAGGGCGCCTGCTCGAGCTCGATTTTATTGATTTCAATTTTAGAGATATCCAGCAGTTCGTTAATCAAGCTGAGCAACGACTCCGCCGATACTTGCAGCGTGGTGAGGTATTGCTTGTGTTTTTCCGGCGGCAGCATATCGGCATTCAGGATATTGGCGATGCCAACCACCGCATTGATCGGGGTGCGAATTTCATGGCTCANNATCTTGGAAATATCAAGAATGTCGTTGATCAGCTCCACCAGGGTTTTTGCATCGGCTTCTATATTTTCAAGAAGCCGCGCATGTTCTCCGCTCAGGTTGCTGAAACGCAACAGTTGGACATTGCCGATCACCCCGCTCATGGGAGTGCGAATCTCATGGCTCATATTAGCCAGAAACTCTGTCTTGGCCAGGCTGGCTTCTTCGGCCTGCTCCTTGGCCAATTGGAGCTCTTCGGCATTGCGGGCTAACTGTTCGGTGCGCAAAGCCACCTGATGCTTTAAATGTTCCATCAGCCGCTGGTTGAGGTTGATCGCTGCCAGTGCCAATCCTAAAATGAGCGTGGTGAGAATGCCGATGCCGTACCCGAGCAATACATTGATTGCATCGTAATCGGGGCCCATCCGTCCTTCGGCAAACGGTACCAGCACCGTGGCCTTGAGCCCGCAATAGTGCATGGCGGAAATGAGAATGGATAACAGGATGGCCGCCTGTAGCTTGAAGCGGAAACTGCGCGGATGGTAGAGGGTAGGGTGCTTTGCCAGGCGCATCAGCGCCGCTGCAACCAGCCCGCCAAACACCAGCGACCCCAAAAACCAGGTGGAAATATAGCTCAAGGCCGCAGGAATCGCCATGCCCTGCATATTGATGTATTGGATGCTGGAAAAACCCAGGCCGATTAATGGCGCCGCCCATGCGATACGGCGAACGTGAATCGCCCCGCGAATAAGGTAATAGAGGGCGGTGGCCACGAGCATGGAGAGCGCCATGCCGATAATAAGAGTGGCGATGACGAAATGGTGCTCCATCTCGTAATGGTAGGCCAGCATGCCGGTGAACTGCTTGGCCCAAAGCCCGACCCCAAGCGCAATACCGCCTGCCGTGATCCAGAACCACTGTCCTTGCGCTACCGATTCGCGGCGCAGAAAACCGGCGATATTCAGTGCGACATAGCTTGTGAGGACGCACAGGGCGAAGGAGAGAATCTGTAACGGCCAGTCATGCCAGCCGTTAAGCTGGTTGATGGGTAGTTCTCCAAAGATGAACCATCGTTCTAGCATGCTTTAACTCCGCTGCTTGCGTTCGCCGAACGATAGGTCGTCCCATGCAATTGCTTGTTTTTCATTGCGTATAGTTAAATGCAATTTCCCTATTTTATCAATGTCGTTCCGCCTACATAAAGATTCCATACGGCACAGGCCAGCCAATGCGCGCTACGGTTGCAAAGCAGGCAAAAAAAGAGGCCCTAGTGAGGGCCTCTTCCTTTAGCGCAATCGGAACTACGCGTTGCTGCCGAACTGGCTGTCCGAGCGCTCACGCTGATCGCGATTCTGGCTCGGCTGCTTGTTGCCGAGATTCGACTTGTTCGGCTGCGGCTGTTGTTGGGATTGCGGTTTGTTCTGTTGGTTGGTTGGCATTATAGCCTCCTAAAAAGTGAAACTGTCGCATGCCGTGTCCAAGAAATAGTGGCGCCCGCATAAAAAAGAAATGTGGTTGCGTCAAGCGTGCGACGAAGGGCCGTACAGGGCATCGGCGCGTTCCACAAAGGCGCGGCCCATTTTCTCGATGGCGCGGCTAAAAAAACCGCCGATCAATTTGTCGAGCCATTTCGATTTGAACTGGAAATCCACGGCGAAATGAATCTCCGTGCCTCCCTCTGCCGTCGGCACAAAACGCCAATGGTTGAAGAGGTGATGAAACGGCCCGTTCACCAGCTCGACCTCAATCGAGCCTTCATCGGCTGGAGTAGGCGGTGCCTTCGGCGTCACCTTCGACGCGTAACGCTCCGTCAAATGGCTGAAGCTGATAATAAGTTCGCCTACAAAATGCTCGGCCTGCCGATCGAGCACGCGTGCGCCGCGGCACCAGGGCAGAAATTCCGGATAGCGCTCAATATCCACCACCAGATCATAAATCTGGCGCGGGCTGTAAGGCGAATGGCGAATTTCGGAATGGGTCGGCATGGCTAGCAATTATCATTAGCCGGAGCCGGTTGCTGGGCGGCCAGCCGACGCGCACGTTCGTCGCGCATGCGGGCGAAATCGGCATCCGCATGGTAGCTGGAGCGGGTGAGGGGCGAGGCCGACACCATGGTGAAACCCTTCGTCCAGGCGACGCGCTCGTAATAGCGGAATTCATCGGGAGTGACATAGCGGTCGACCGGCGCATGGCGCGGCGTGGGCTGCAAATACTGGCCAATAGTGATGAAATCGATGTCGGCCGAGCGGAAATCATCCATCACCTGCAGCACTTCTTCCTTGGTTTCACCTAGGCCCACCATAATGCCGGATTTGGTGAAGATCGACGGGTCGATCTCCTTTACCTTCTTCAGTAGGTTCAGGGAATGGAAATAGCGCGCGCCGGGGCGAATGCGCTGGTACAGTCGCGGCACGGTCTCGATATTATGGTTGAACACATCGGGCCGCGCTTTCACCACAATCTCGAGATTCCCATCCTTACGGCGAAAATCGGGCGTAAGGATTTCGATGGTGGTGTCCGGTGCGGTGGTGCGGATATATTCGATCGAGCGGGCGAAATGGTTGGCGCCGCCATCCTCCAGATCGTCGCGGTCGACACTGGTGATTACCACATGCTTTAAGCCGAGCTTGCCGACGGCAACGGCGAGGTTGTGCGGCTCCTCGGGGTCGACTTTATTGGGCACCCCGGTTTTGATGTTGCAAAAGGCACAGGCGCGGGTGCAGGTGTCGCCGAGGATCATCACCGTGGCGTGGCCCTTGCTCCAGCATTCACCGATATTGGGGCAGGCGGCTTCCTCGCACACCGTGTGCAGGCTTTGCTGGCGCATCAGCGCGTGGGTATCCTTATAGCCCTGGCTCACCGGCGCGCGCACGCGCAGCCAGTCGGGCTTGGGGAGTTTTTTGTCCGCCGGTTGGGGGATATCAAGAAGATCGGCCATAACTATTTCACAAAACTGTAACGATCGGGAGTTGCGGCTAGCTATATACATATATTTAACGCCTCACAAGGCCAGTCGCAATTTATTAAAATAGGACGTTGTGATGTATTTGAACGAGAAATTTTCGAAGATTGACGATTATTTATCTGTGGCATTTGACGCCCAAAATGGGTTTGGCTCAAAAGTGCTGCAAACCAATCTGACTGCCTTGGAAGAAACCTATGCTTCAGAAATTTGCCAACAACTTGTAACACTTGAAAAATATTCTTCTGTATTGAACGAAGAAAATGCTGAGAGTCTACGTAGCGGAGTGATGTATAGAATGGCCAAGCTTAATGAAGAAGATGTGGCTTATTATTCGGATTTGGCTTTAGGCCTTTTTCGCAAACATTATAAAGATAAAGAAGACGCGCTGAAAGCGCTGTACCCCGATCTTGAATTGACGGGCAGTTTAGAGGATGATGAGCCGTTCTTTGATGATTTGGTGGTGAGCTTGGATGCGCGCTTTAAAGCGGTGCATCAGCGGGCAATTTCCAAAGAGCTTAGCTCAGGGGTGGCTCGGTAAAGGTAAATTTCCTTGCAAATCCCGTTCTAATCCCATAGAAACCCCCTCCATTTCATAAAATTCTGCCCGGAGATTTCATGGCCCGCGTTACTGTAGAAGATTGCATCCTCAACATCCCGAACCGTTTCGACCTGGTGGTGACTGCCGCTCAGCGCGCCAAGCAGATCAGCTCGGGCATGCCGCTGACGATCGACCGCGATAACGACAAGGATGCCGTGGTTTCGCTGCGTGAAATCGCCGATAAAACCATCGATCTCAGCCTGGTGACGGAAGAAATTATCCAACATTTCCAGAAGAAAACCGGCTTTGATCCGAGCGATCGTATTGAAGACGAGTCGGACTATGCCTCGACCAATCTGGTTACGGAAGCGTTCGAAGACGCCCAGCAATATGCCCCCTCGGCCGATCAGGGCGGCGGCATGAGCTTCGTCGAAGAAAACGTCGAAGTCGACGACTAATCGAATCGTCTCATTCCCGCGCAGGCGGGAATCTAGCGTTTCTAACATAAAATCCCGGTTCGGATATACCCCTGACCGGGATTTTGTTTATGGTCTGGATTCCCGCCTGCGCGGGAATGCCGGAAATACTGGCAAGCAGTTGAATTTTTCACTATAAACTATGCGATATGATTCGACAGACGGACCTGGTGGAGAAAATCCGCGCTTATGACCCGACCGCGGATGAGGATGCCCTCAACCGCGCCTATGTTTATTCTATGCAAAAACATGGCTCGCAGACGCGGGCCAGCGGTGATCCGTATTTCTCGCATCCGGTGGAAGTGGCCTATAAACTCACCCAATACCGGCTCGATACGGCCTCCATCATCACCGCGTTACTCCACGATACGGTCGAGGATACCGACGCCACGCTCGATGAAATTGAACAATTGTTCGGCGCGGAAATTCGCGAGTTAGTCGATGGTGTCACTAAGCTAAACCGGCTGGAAATCAAATCCGAGTCCTCCAAGCAGGCGGAGAATTTTCGTAAACTGGTGATTGCCATGTCGCGCGATTTGCGGGTGCTGATGGTGAAGCTGGCCGACCGCCTCCATAATATGGAGACGCTGCATTACATCCCGAAGCCCGAAAAACGCCAGCGCATCGCCCGAGAAACGCTCGAGATTTACGCCGCGCTCGCCGAGCGGATTGGCATGCGGCGTATGAAAGAGGAATTGCAAGACCTCGCCTTCAAGGAGCTCTTTCCCGAGGCGCGCGACTCCATCCTGAAGCGGCTGGAGTTTCTACGTAATCAGGGCAAAAATCAGGTCGAACGGGTCGAGGATATCCTCCGCGAGTTGGCCGATGAGGGCGGGCTGAAAGACATTAAAATCTACGGCCGCGAGAAAAAACCCTATTCCATCTGGAAAAAGATGGAGAGCAAGGGCGTCAGTTTCGAGCAGCTGGCCGATATCGTCGGGTTTCGGATTATCACCCATTCGATCGGCGAATGTTACGCCATGCTTGGCTTGATTCACGCGAAGTACCACACGATCCCCGGTCATTTTAAGGATTATATTTCGACCCCGAAAGTGAACGGCTACCAGTCCATCCATACGGCGGTGATCGGGCCGCAGCAGCAGCGCATCGAAATCCAGATCCGCACCGAGCCGATGCATGAAATCGCCGAGTACGGGATTGCTGCGCATTGGGGCTACAAGCAGGGCGCGATGGTCGATAAGGCGGCTACCGAAGGCACGCAGTATCGCTGGGTTCGTGAGCTGCTGGAGATTCTCGAACAATCTGAAGGGCCGGAGGAATTCCTCGAGCACACCAAGCTCGAAATGTACCACGATCAGGTATTTTGTTTCACCCCGAAGGGCGACATTATCGCTCTGCCGCGGGGCGCGACGCCGGTCGACTTCGCCTTCGCGGTGCATTCAGGTGTGGGGTTCACCTGCGTCGGCGCCAAGGTGAACGGCCGCATTGTGCCGCTAAAACATGCGTTGAAAAACGGCGATCAGGTGGAAATCATTACCGCCAAAACCCAAACACCAAGCCCCACCTGGGAGCGGTTCGTGGTGACCGGCAAAGCGCGCTCGGAAATCCGCCGCTTTATTCGCACCCAGCAGCGTGACGAATACATTACCCTCGGTAAGGCCATCCTCACCAAAACCTTTAAACAGGAAGGGCACGATCTTACCGATAAAATGCTCGAACCGGCACTGGCCGTGTTCAAGAAAAAGGAATCGGAAGACCTCTATGCCGAAGTGGGCGAGGGGATGATCAACCGCAATCAGGTCTATGATGCGGTATTCCATACCCGCAAAAGTGCCGATGCCGGGGTGAAAGACCCCTTCGCCGCCGTGGCGGCCAAAAAGAAAACTAAAAAATCGGTGCCGATGCCGATTCGCGGGCTGGTGCCCGGCATGGCCATTCACTATGCGGGTTGCTGCCACCCCATTCCGGGCGATAAAATCGTCGGTATCGTGGCCACCGGCAAAGGTATCACCATTCACACGATGGATTGCGACACGCTCGACAATTTCGCCGACGCGCCGGAGAAATGGATCGACGTGGCGTGGGACGCGCAGGGGCAGGACGAAACCTTCATCGGCCGCCTGAAAGTGAGCCTAAGCCATGAAGCGGCTGCACTCGCCACCGTGGCGAACGTGATTGCCAAGGATATGGGCAATATCTCGAACCTGAAAATCGTCAATCGCAGCACCGACTTTTTCGATATCCTGATTGATGTCGAAGTAAAGAACGCACGCCATTTGCAAAGCATTATCAGTAGTTTGCGCGCCAAAGAAGTGGTGCAGGCAGTGGATCGCGTTTAGCAAGAGGCGCGGTAAAATAACGCGCCTTTTCCGCACCTTCACAGAATCTTCACACTTTGCCAAGTAAAGCTGGGGTATAACGGTGTCATAAGGTGATTAACCGGAGAAATATTATGACAGCGCTTTACACGATTCAGCACGAAGGCAAAACCTACCAGCTAACCCAATTGGGAAAAGTTCTGGAGGGCGAAGCTGAGGTGGCAGCAGAGCTTCAGGAAACCGTGCTTAAAGCGGCGGATAAAAAATTACTGGAGTTAGCCAAGCAGCCTACTAGTGGTCGCGATATGGTGAACGAATTGGCTGCGGCTCCGGAATTGCTTGAAAAACTCACCGCTACTAAAAGCGCGGTGGTTGCGACAAAAGAAGCGGAAGCTATTCTCCAAAACATTAATGGTAAAGCCACGAAAGAAACGGTGGCTGAGCTGGGCATCCTGCTTGGCAAGCACCCGGAAATTGAGCACATGATGAGTGAGGATGCGTCGAAAATCCTTACGAATGCCGAGAAAATCAATGCTACCCAGGTGAAGGCTTTCTCGAAGCGTATTGATGGCTTGAAAGAGAAGCTGTTCAGCTTGACGGAGACCGGTGGGTCGCGTGCGGACTTCAAAAAAGCTATTCTTGATCATGGCCTCGATGCGTTTGACCATATGCCGCAGGATGTGAAGGCATATAGCGTGGATGTGGTATCTCTCGACTCGAAAGCCGTCGGATCGCGCTTTAACCTGAAAGATATTGTGCAGGAAATCAGTACGGAAGCGGATGAAGTGCGCAATGCCGCAGGCAAGGCGTTTAACGCTATCGGCGACCATGCCGAAAACCTGACGGCACGCGGCCCGAAAAAAATCCAAGCTCAGGAAGCGATTAAAGCGCAAGAGGAAGCGCTGAAGAAACTGGCGGAAAAACATCCGCGCTTTGAGCGTGTCATCGGCGAGGTACTGGAAACCCATCCGAAAAACAAAGCGATTTCAGAAGTCAGTTCCTTAAATGGCGTCCTTGCCAAGTTTTCCAAAGCGCATGAAGGCGCGCTGGGCAGCACGGGTGAGAAAACCGGCATTATCAAATCGGTAGGCAATTTCTTCATGCATAGCCCTGCGAAGCAGGCGGAACTCGCCGTTAAAAATGGTGGTGAGCTGAAATTCTTTGGTAAGCTGAATAAAGTAAAGGCTGGCGGGGCGTTGGCCGCCGGTGCTGTGTTGGCGACCATCGTCGCTGGCGTGGGCAATAAGCCGGGTAAATATGCCGAGCAGGAAGCCGCACGTGGCCAGGGCCAGCAAGCCGGCATGGGTGTAGCGTAACGCATGAGCGAGATTCCGACCGCAGCGCCAAGCATGAAAGCCAGCCTCAAAGCGGCGGGTGAGCATGTACGCGAGGCTGGCCCGCATGTAAAGGCCGCGGCGCAAACCGGTTACGGTCATGTAAAAACCGGGCTGGAGAACGCCAGCAAAACGATTCAGAAGGATGGCTGGGCAACCGCCAGCAAGAATTTCGCGAAGTCGCGCCCCCTGCTGGTAGGCGCGGCAGCGGTGACCACCGCCTATTGTGCCGGCACGGCCTTACTGGGACGCAATAGCCGCCGCGAGCTGGAACGCCGCGAGCGCGCCAGCGAACTCGGCCGCTAACCCTTTCATTTATTATATTTCTTTTCCACGGGCGGCATTGGCCGCCTTTTTCATTGGCGCGGATTCGGCGGCCGGTATAAAAGCGCCGCATGAGCCATGAAAAACTTCGCCTCGGCGTGAATATCGATCATGTCGCCACGTTGCGCAATGCGCGCG
>DITH01000040.1 GCA_002422745.1 Alphaproteobacteria bacterium UBA6189 | reverse complement strand
GATCACACCGATCTCGTTATTCACGGCCATAATGCTGACCAGCAACGTGGTCGGCTTAATCGCAGCTTTCAGCGTTTCAAGGTTGATCAGTCCGTTTTTCTCGACCGGCAGGTAGGTTACTTCAAACCCTTCCAGCTCCATATGGCGGGCGGAATCGAGTACGCATTTATGCTCGGTCGCCACGGTGATGATGTGGTTTTTCTTGTCTTTATAGAATGCCCCAACACCTTTGAGGGCAATGTTGTTTGCCTCGGTCGCGCCGGAGGTAAAAATAATCTCTTTCGGGTCGGCGTTAATAAGGCGCGCCACGTGGCCGCGCGCGATCTCCGTCGCCTCCTCGGCTTCCCAGCCATAGGCATGGCTGCGCGAGTGCGGATTACCGAATTTTTCGGTGAAATAGGGGATCATCGCTTCTACCACGCGCGGATCGGTCGGCGTAGTCGATTGGTAATCCATGAATATCGGCATGGTGCGCATCGTCATCTCTCATTTTTTATACGCCACAAGGGCTGTTTTATTTCTTAGCGGCGGCGTAGAATAACCTAGTGCCAAAGTCAACAATTATCAAGTGACGAACTGTTCATATGGCAGCCCCGCGGCGGATGCAAGTGCAGCCCGTTGCTTAACGCCACCTTACGCCGCTTTCGCCAGCCGTGTTGCCAACTGAATCCAACAGGCGGCGAATGAAGCAAGCTCATCCTGCGTGGTTTGCCAGCCAAAGCTGAGGCGAATCGCCGTTTTCGCGAGTTCGGGCGCTACCCCCATGGCCAATAGTACGGGCGACGGTTCGATACGGCCCGAAGAACAGGCCGAACCGGCAGAAACGGCAAACCCGGCGAGGTCGAAATGCATCAATTGCGTTTCGCTCGATACTCCGGGCATAGCAATTTGCAGGGTATTGGGCAAACGCGCCGCCTCGGTGCCAAACACTACCGCCTGCGGGCAGGCTGCCAGCAATTGGTCGGCAAGCTGGTCGCGCCAGCCGGCCCATGCCTGCGCCTGTGGCGCGGCCGCGACCTCCGCCACCACCTGCCCGAAGGCGGCGATGGCAGCGACATTTTCTGTTCCAGCCCGGCGGCCAAGCTCCTGCCCACCACCGGTGAGTAACGGCTTGATGGGCAAGTCGTTACGAATCAACAAGGCGGCCGCGCCCACACGCCCGCCTGCTTTGTGGGCACTCAGCGTCATCATATCGGCACCCAGCAAGCCCCAATCGAGCGGCATTTTGCCCAGCGCCTGCACGGCATCGGTATGCAGCAAGGCTCCGTAGGTTTTACAAAGCGTGGCGATTTCGGCCAGCGGCTGGATGACGCCGGTTTCGTTATTGGCCAGCATGACCGATACCAGTGCCGGCTGCCCATCGAGCGCGGCCAACTGCGCCGCCAGCAGGTCGACCTTCACCAGCCCCTGCCCGTCCACCGGCAGCACGCTGGCACCCAGCAACGACGCCGTTTTGGCAATGGACGGGTGTTCAATAGCTGAGACCAGCAAACGGTGAGTCGTCGCAAACGCGCGCAACACCTGGTTGTTGGCTTCTGTCGCCGAACCGCAAAATACTACTTCGTTGGCAAACGCGCCCAGATGGCTGGCGATACTGGCGCGTGCGTCCTCTACGAGCTTATTCGCCTGCCGCCCGGCACGGTGCGCCGAGGACGGGTTGAGCGGCAAACCGGAAAGCGCGGCCCATGCCTCCAGAATGGAGGGGCGCACCGGCGCGGTGGCATTGTAATCGAGATAGATCATCCGGCAAGCGAGGTGCCCTGCTCGGCCAGCTGGGCGAACAGGGTGGCGTGCGGCTGCGCCTGCGGATCGCGGGGGAACTTATCGCGAATGCGGCGGGCGACGATATCGTCGAGCGTGATGTCGCGCAGGTAGCCGTAAATCTGTTGGCCCAATCCTTCCCACAAATCATGCGTCATGCAGCGGGTTTTATCGGCCATGCACCCTGCATGGCTATGCTCGGCGCAACGGGTCATTTTAATCGCTTCTTCCGAGGCGGCGATAATGCTGACCACCGGAATCTCCGTCGCCGGACAGGCGAGTTTATAGCCGCCGCCGGGGCCGCGGGACGATTGCACCAGCCCGGCACGTTTCAGCTTAGCAAAAATCTGTTCCAGATAGGCAAGCGGAATCTCCTGCCGGTCGGCAATCGCGGCCAGACCGATCGGCTTATCCTGCTGATGCGCGGCGAGATCAACCATCGCCATCACCGCATAGCGGCCTTTGGTGGAGAGTATCATAATGCGCGGGGAATACCGGAATACAGGGCTTAAATCAAGGAAAACCCAGTTATCGCCGGCGCATCATATCCCGCTGCCGCCGCCCTCGTTGGGCTTGGTACGCTGCTCAAGCAATTCGAGCTGGCGCTTGATGCGGTCGAGCTCCTGCTGCAGCGGGTCGGCCCCGTCGCTCGGTGTGCCGTAGGCGGTGGAATCCGCATGCACCGTTCCGTCGACCGCTCGAGCAGGAATGCCGACCATGGTAGCCCCGGCCGTCACGTCCATCACCACCACCGCATTTGCGCCGATATGTGCCCCCTGCCCGACGGTGATGGGGCCAAGCACCCGTGCCCCGGCACCGACGACCACATCGTCCTGCAAGGTGGGGTGGCGTTTGCCGGGGGTGAGTGCCGTGCCGCCGAGCGTGACATCGTGATATAAGGTGACGCGCGCGCCGATCACGGCGGTTTCGCCAATCACTACGCCATGCCCATGGTCGATAAAGCAATATGGCCCGATCACTGCCGCCGGGTGAATTTCGATGCCGGTAAGCAGCCGGTTGAGCCAGGAAATGACGCGCGCCAGCAACTTCGCTCCCCGCTTCCACAACCAATGTCCCACCCGATGCAATAGGACGGCATGAAAGCCCGGATAGGTCAGCGCCACCTCCAGCCGATGCCGTGCCGCGGGGTCGCGATTCACGATATAACCGAGTTCCTCGTTAAGCGATGCCATGGGGTAACCCTTACAAAAGCCTTGTATGTCAAGAGTGTTTGGGCTAGCACGCCTAGTCGCATCATGCCACCAGTTTCGAGGGACCATGCCTGAAGTTATTTTCCAAGGCTCGGAAGGCCGCATAGAAGGCCGCTACCACCATAACCCCAACAAACAGTCCCCCGTGGCGGTTATCCTGCACCCGCACCCGCTTTACGGCGGCACCATGAACAATAAAATTGTCTACCGCCTGTATAGCAGCTTTGCGCGCCAGGGGTTTTCGGTTCTGCGTTTCAATTTCCGCGGCGTCGGCCGCTCCGTCGGTAAGTTCGACGACGGGATCGGCGAAATGACCGATGCCGCCACCGCGCTCGATTGGATCCAGCTGCAAAACCCCGATGCCTCGGGTTGCTGGATCGCAGGGTTCAGCTTTGGCGCGTGGA
>DITH01000167.1:4215-4454 GCA_002422745.1 Alphaproteobacteria bacterium UBA6189 | reverse complement strand
CTCGGCCATTATGAACGCTTTACCGGCGTCGACGCAAAAAAATCCGATAATATTACCGCGGGGCAAATCTATTCCACCCTGCTTTCCAAAGAGCGTAAGGGCGACTATCTCGGCGGCACGGTGCAGGTGATTCCGCACGTTACCAATCTCATCAAGGATTTCATCAAGCGCGAGGCCGACCGCGAGCGCGAGGATTTCGTCATTTGCGAAATCGGCGGCACGGTGGGCGATATCGAAGG
>DITH01000167.1:0-4208 GCA_002422745.1 Alphaproteobacteria bacterium UBA6189 | reverse complement strand
CAGCACTCCGTGAAGGAACTGCGCTCGATCGGCATTCAACCCGACATGATCCTTTGCCGTGCCGACCGGCCGATTCCCGAGAACGAGAAAAAGAAAATCGCCCAGTTCTGTAATGTGCCGGAAGCGAATGTTATCTCGGCGCTCGACGCCAGCTCGATCTATAAAGTGCCGAAGAACCTTCATCTCGAAGGGCTAGACGCGCAGGTGTTGTCGCATTTTAAACTACGCTCGAAAAAGAAGCTGTCGCTCAAAGAGTGGGACCGCATCGTCAAGCGCTTCGAAAGCCCGCGCAGTGAAGTCAACGTGGCGATGGTGGGCAAATACACCTCCATCGGCGACACTTACAAATCGCTCACCGAGGCGCTCGACCATGCCGGAATCGCCAATAACGTGCGCGTCAACGTGCAATGGATCAATGCCCGCGTGTTTGAATCGGCCGATGCCGAACGCAAACTGCAAGGGGTCGATGCGATTCTGGTTCCCGGTGGTTTCGGCGAAGAGGGTACCCGCGGTAAAATCGCCGCCGTGACCTACGCGCGCGAACACAATATTCCCTATTTTGGTATTTGCCTCGGCATGCAGATTGCGGTGATCGAAATGGCGCGCAACTTGCTGGGCGTGAAGGATGCTACATCGAGCGAATTCAATACCCCGCCCACCAAAGACCCGCGCGGCCAGCTCGTTGGTATCATGACCGAGTGGGCCACTGAAAGCGGCATCGAAAAGCGCCGTCGCGACGGCGATCTCGGCGGCACGATGCGGCTTGGCTCCTACCCGTGCGAGATCCAGCCGGGCAGCCTCGCCTATAAAATATACGGTAGCACCCATATCAGCGAACGCCACCGCCATCGCTATGAGGTGAACATGCATTACGCCGAGGGCCTGGCCCAGCACGGCGCGGTCTTCTCAGGCAAATCGCCCGATGGCAACTTGCCGGAAATCGTCGAATTGAAGAACCATCCGTTCTTTATCGCCGTGCAATACCATCCGGAATTCAAGTCACGACCGCTCGATCCGCATCCCATTTTCGCCAGCTTCATCAAAGCGGCAAAAGAATATGCCAAGGCAAAACAGCCGAAGCTGGTGAAGGCTAAAAAAGCGGCGGCGTAACGCCACGCTTCCAATCGTTTCATGATATAATTGACGGTAAGAAAAGCCATGGCTAGCGGATTACTTGCCCTGTTGGATGACGTCGCGGCACTCGTGAAGGCAAGCGCGGCCACGCTCGACGATATCCCCGCACAAGTCATGAAAACCGGGGGTAAAGTTTCCGGCGTGGTGATCGACGATGCCGCAGTGACGCCCAAATACGTGGTCGGGCTCGACCCGTCGCGCGAACTTTCGATTATCGCTCGTATCGCCCGTCATTCGCTGCTCAATAAATTGTTAATCCTTACCCCGGCGGCGCTGCTGCTCGGTTATTTCGCGCCGTGGATCATAACACCCATCCTGATGCTCGGTGGTAGCTATCTATGTGTCGAGGGGTACGAGAAAGTCCACGCCATGTGGGCAAAAAAACCGCATGCCGAAGCGATACAGCAGGCCACACCCATCACGCCGGAGAAGCTCGAAGCCATCCGCGTGAAAAGCGCTGTGCGTACCGATCTTATCCTCTCGGGAGAAATCACCGCCATCACGTATGCCAATGTAGCGGACGCGGCGTTAATGAACCAATTGATTGTGCTGGCAGTGGTGGCGTTTGGTATCACCGCATTGGTGTACGGATTTGTCGGGCTGTTGGTAAAAGTCGATGATATCGGTCTGCACCTGGCCACCCATAGCCGGTATGAGCATATCCGCCGCTTTGGCTGCATGCTGGTGCGTGGCATGCCGGGATTCCTCACCTGGCTCGGGCTCCTCGGTACGGCGGCCATGCTATGGGTAGGGGCGGGCATCATCGTGCATGGTATCCCTGTCCTGCACCATGCGCTGGAATCCCTGCAGCACGCGATCTATCCTCCGGCGATTGGCTGGGTGGCGGGAGCGATCCTGCTGACGATCAGTGGATTGCTCTTCGGGGCCCTGCTTGGCCAGTTGCTCCATGCACTAAAGCAACTGCGTAAATCCTAGCTTTTTTCTGTGAGGGCGGCTAAAACCCCAGCAGTAAATAACCACGGGATACCCATGAAACAGACCCACGTCACCGCCGGAAACGTTACCTTTGGCAACGACCTGCCACTCACCGTTATCGCCGGCCCCTGCCAGATGGAATCGCGCGACCATACGATCGAAGTGGCCGGCCGGCTGGCTGAAATCGCCAAGGAAAAAGGCATCGGGCTGATCTACAAAACCAGCTACGACAAAGCCAACCGCACGTCGCTCAAAGGCCAGCGAGGCATGGGACTGGAAAAATCACTCGCCGTATTCGAGGAAGTGAAAAAAACCTTCGGCCTGCCGACACTGACCGACGTACACGAGATCGCCCATTGCGCCGCAGTCGCTCCGGTGGTCGACATCTTGCAGATTCCCGCATTTCTTTGTCGCCAGACCGACCTGCTGATCGCTGCGGCGAATACCGGCCGCGTGGTGAATGTAAAAAAAGGCCAGTTTCTTGCGCCGTGGGATATGAAAAATGTGGTCGCTAAAATTGCCGATTCGGGCAACAGCAATATTCTGCTCACCGAACGCGGCGCCAGCTTCGGCTACAACACGCTGGTGGTCGATATGCGCGCATTGCCGATCATGGCGCAAACCGGCTACCCGGTGATTATGGATTGCACCCACGCCGTGCAGCAGCCGGGCGGGCAGGGCACCAGCTCCGGCGGGCAGCGCGAGTTCGTGCCCACCATCGCCCGTGCGGCGGTGGCGGCGGGGGTGGCTGGTGTATTTATTGAAACCCACCCCGACCCCGATAATGCGCCATCCGACGGGCCGAACATGGTGCCGCTGCATCAACTCGGCGCATTGCTCGACCAGCTTATCGCCTTCGACAAACTCGCCAAATCGTTGAGCGCGCACTAAGCCATTCGCCGTAGAGCTGAATCGCTCATCATGTCACGAAACTGACATATGATTGCTCTTTAATGTTTGCATGGGCGTTTATTTAAAAGCGAAGGATATTCTGAGACGACACAACCTGAGCGGTTGGTCGGTACAGGATATCTGCGGCATGCTGGAGCATTATGGCTTCGAGAATGTACGCTCCAACGGGCATACGATCTATCGCCATCGCGATTACCCGGATTTACTATTTCCGATTCCGCACCAATCTGGTGAAGTAAAACGCGCCTATGCGATGGAATCGGCAAAATTATGTATGGAAGTAAAACGCCGCAATGCCGAGGGGCGCTGCGGGACATACACAGAAATTCCCGCATGGGCCAAGGATGTATTCAGCGACGGAACGCGCATCGAACACAGCAACAACAGTATGACTTACGAGCATGGTGCCATCCTGGACATGGATCAGGTGAAACCTGCCTCTGCACGCATTTACCAAGTGATGCTGCAGGGTAGTTCGCTAACGGTACACAGTGCCGATTTCCCTAACCACGAGATGCATTTTACTATCCGTGAAGGTGACCGCCATAGAGAGCAAGGCCTCAGGCAGACATTCGCGCGGTTCGACCATGAAGTGGCCAATCATGTAACAGATATCAATTCAGCATTCGCGGCGCGTTTACATCGTGCAGTGGAAAACCGCGGCTTTCAATGCAGCGAAGAAACCTTACCTAAGGGCGGCAAACGGCTGCACCTGCAGCACCCCATTTACCGGCTGGAATACTGGCTGGATGTGCCGCCGCCGGGACGGCCTGTGAATCCCGTCGCCATTAAAGAGCTGGAGCGTGCGTTCCAGCACCATGACGAGCGCTTCTACGCACAAATGGATGTGATCGATAGCATGACACAGGGCGGTTGGACGCATAGCCATAGCAAAGCCACGAACGGTACGCCCGGTACATTAATGTTTAAGCATGCGGCGAAAGAACTTGCGTTCGATGTGCCCACGCATGGGCAACTGGAAATGTTCGATGGCGAGATGGTGGAATCCATCGCGGCGTCGCTGGAACGCAATCCGGAGCGTTTGCCCCAGACTGTCCGCGAAACCATTTATTATCCGCATCGGGCAAGCCGGGAGCGTTAGTCGTATATTTTCGTTGAACCATGGGCCCCGCTCTCCTAGGTTGCGCGCACGAAAACAACGAGGTTCCCATGTCTTCCATCCGTTCTCTCTATGCCCGTGAAATTCTCGATAGCCGTGGCAACCC
>DITH01000154.1:26169-32356 GCA_002422745.1 Alphaproteobacteria bacterium UBA6189 | reverse complement strand
CATCGGTCAGGTTTACCGCGTTGCTCGCCCCAATCAGCACGAAGATCACGAACGGGACATACAGCATGCCGAGGTTAATCAGCACATCCTTGAAAAACGGCACGGCTAAGTGATGGTTCAAATTCTCCGGCGTGATGGCGCTGATCCACATCGCAGCAATGGTGGCGATAATAAATTGCGCCGCCAGCTTCTTTTTCCCGGCCAACCCTTTGGTATTTTTCTTCGATACTTTCAGGTAATCATCCATAAACCCGATGCCGCCATACCCGAAGGTCACGAACAGAGCGATCCACACATACTGGTTGGCAATATCGGCCCACAACAGCGTGCTCACGCTCACCGCGAACAGCATCATCAGCCCGCCCATCGTCGGCGTGCCTTTTTTCGTCAGCAAATGCGATTCCGGCCCGTCATCGCGAATCGGTTGGCCGCCATGTTGCTTGGCTTTCAGCCAGCGAATCAGCCCAGGGCCGATGATGAAGCTGATCACCAGCGCCGTCAGCACCGCGCCGCCACTACGGAAGGTGAGGTACTTGAACACGTTGAGCACCGGGAAGTCCGTCGCGAGCGGATAGAGCAGATTATAAAGCATCGGCGTTCTCCCGAATAGCCTCGGCGACGATATCCATACGGCTGCCGCGCGAACCTTTCACCAGCACCAGATCCTCCGGTTTCAGCCGTTCCACCACTACGGGGGCTAGCTCGCGGCTGGTCGGGCGATAAGCGCCCTTCATCGTTTCAGGCAAGGCATCGTACATGCCCTGCATAAACGTGCCCGCTGCAAACACGAGATCCATCTGGTTATTGATGATCGCCGGTACCAGCCCGACATGCATTTCTTCCGAATCTTCGCCCAGCTCCAGCATATCACCCAGCACGACCAGCGTGCGCACCGGCGCCGGAGCAGCCTGCTTTAGCTCGGCGATTTTCCCGATCGCTCCTTCGACCGAAACCGGGCTGGCGTTGTAGCTGTCATCCACCAGCGTCAGCTGTCCGCCCTTCACGCTGAGACGTTCGATTTTTCCGCGCCCTTTCGGCTCGGTAAAATGCTCCAGCACGGCCGCCGCTTTGGCCAGGTCAACGCCCAGCGCATCCACCGTACCCAGCACCGCGACCGACGCCAGCGCCCAATGTTTGCCCACCGTGCCCAGCCGGTAGCTGAGCGAGGTACCGGCGATCACCGCCTCCACCACCGATTGCATCTGCTCGATGCGGTAATCGGTCATGCGGCACACGGCCTCTTTCCCGGTACCGAACGATAGCACGCGGTCGAGCTCCTTTGCCTCAGCATGGTTTTTCAACCGTGCGTAATGCGCATGATCCATGTTCAGTACCGCCACACCGGCACCGCCCATCCCATCGAAAATGGCCGCTTTCTCGTCGGCAATCGCTTCGACCGACGGGAAATGCTCGAGATGCACCGCCGCCACCGTAGTAATCAGCGCGATATCGGGCTTTGCCATCATCGATAACGGATGCGTTTCGCCCGCATGGTTCATCCCCATTTCGATAATCGCATACTGCGTGTCGCGCGGCATGTTCGCCAGCGTCAGTGGCACGCCGAGATGATTGTTGAGGTTGCCTTTCGTGGCATAGGTACGACCCAGCGGAGCAAGCGCCGCGGCCAGCATTTCCTTGGCGCCGGTTTTACCGACACTACCCGTGATGCCGACAAATTTCGCCTGGCTGCGGGCACGTGCGGCATGGCCCAGCGCATGGAGCGCTTTTTCCACATCCGCTACTACTACCTGCTTGCTGGGTGCAACATCCTCCACCGGATGGCTCACCAGCGCCGCCACAGCGCCTTTCAGCAGTGCGTCGCGCACATACTCGTGTCCATCCACCTGCGCACCGGGCAGTGCCACAAACAGCGCGCCTTTTTCCAGACTGCGCGTATCGATGCTCACGCTTGTCGCGGTGAATTGGCCGGGGCACACCCCGCCCGTTGCTTCCAAAATTTCCTGCATGGTCCATTGCGTGGTCATTGCCCGACTGCCTCTCTGATCTGCTCAGCATCGCTGAAATGAATTGCCTTGCTGCCGATCACTTGCGAGGTCTCATGCCCCTTGCCAGCCACCACGAGCACATCGCCCGGCTGGAGTTTTTCAATCGCCCGACGAATGGCTTCGTCGCGCCCACCTATTTCAGTTGCCCCCGGCGCGGCCGCCAGAATCGCGGCGCGAATCGCCGCCGGATCTTCGCTGCGCGGGTTATCGTCGGTTACCGTCACCACATCCGCATATTGCATGGCGGCACGGCCCATCTCGGGGCGCTTACCCGTATCGCGGTCGCCACCGCAACCGAACAGCACATGCAGCCGGCCCGCTGTATGCGGCCGCAACGTTTGCAAAATATTCGCCAGCGCCGCCGGGGTGTGGGCGTAATCGACAAAAATCGGCGCGTCGCGATGCTCCGCAATTTTCTCCAACCGTCCCGGCACGCCGCTCAGCGTCGGCAGCAAATCAAGCATCGGTTGTTCCTCAGCCCCCGTGGCGGCCAGCAACCCCATCGCCGCCAGCATATTCATCACCTGGAAACCGCCATACAGCGGTAGCTGTACGGTATGTTCCTGCGCACCCAGCGCAATTACTGCGTCGATTCCACCCGGATGCGGCGTGAGTTGCACCACGCGATAGCCCGCCTCCACATGCTGGCCGAAACTTTTCAGCGCAATGCCGCGCGCCTGACAGATCGCCGCGATGCGGCCATACTGCGCATCGTCGTGGTTCAGCACCGCTGTCGCGCCTTCGGGCAACAGTTCGGAAAACAGCCGCGCCTTGGCATCGGCATAGGCTTCCACCGTGCCATGATAATCGAGATGGTCGCGCGTCAGGTTGGTGTAGGCCGCCGCCGCAAATGTGACTCCTTCCACCCGCCGCTGGTCGAGCCCATGGCTCGATACTTCCATCGCGGCCAGCGTCACCCCATCCTGCGCCAGCGCTTGCAAGGTGCGGTGTAACAGCACCGGCTCGGGCGAGGTATTATTGGCGGGGAATGCGTCGTTTAACGCTGCGGCGGGCGAACGTAGGCCCAACGTGCCGAGCGAGGCCGCCTTCTGCCCCATTTTCTCCGCGAGCTGACGGGTAAATTCCGCGGTCGAGGTCTTGCCGTCCGTGCCCGTCACCGCCAGCATATGCTGTGGAGCAGGCGCATAAAATGCGGCGGCCAGTTTGGCGACCGCCACCCGTGGTTCCGCCAGCCGGAGATGCGGCCCGCGCGCCTCGCCCATGCTGGCAATAGCAACGGCACCACGCGCCTGCGCATCGGCGATATAGCGCGCGCCGTCATCCTGCTGTCCGGCAATCGCGACAAACAAATCGCCCGGCTTCACCGCACGCGAATCGCTGGCAATGCCGCGCACCTGCGTGTCGCCATCGCCCACGACCGCAGCGCCGACTAATCCCGCCTTGGCTACCAGCTCAGTAAGCGACATCATGGATCGCCCTCCGCTGTAGCCGCTCCAGCCGTTGAATCTCGGCCGCTTTTTCACGCTGTTCCGCATCGTTCCACAATGCATCCACCATCGGCTCACGCTGTGCAAAATCTGGCTTCATACCAAGCAGCGGCGCCATACGCTGCACCACCCGCCCGACCACCGGCGCCGCTATCCATCCGCCGGTCGTGTACCCATGGGTTGCCTTGGTACCTTTCGGCTCATCGACCATCACAAAAATGCTGTATTTCGGTGCCGACATGGGAAATCCGCCGAGGAACATCGCCACGTTGGCATTGTTTTTCGCGTAGCGGCCATCGATTAGCTTTTCCGCCGTGCCGGTTTTGCCACCCACCTGATAGCCCGGTGCATTGGCCGATTTGCCGGTGCCGTGTTTCACGACCAGCCGCATCAGGTCGCGCACCTCACTCACCGTCTTTTCCTTTATCACCTGCTGGGCCATGGCGGGCTTTGCTTTCTGGTTCTTCACGAAGGTCAGCGGCCGCACGTTGCCGTCGCCAACCACGGCCGAGAAGGCCCGCACCAGATGCAGCGGCGACACCGCCAGACCATGCCCGTAGGAAACGGTCATCGTCGTCAAATCGCTCCACTGACGCGGCAGCATCGGCCGGCCGCGTTCGGGGATTTCCACCGTCGTCGCTTCGAACATGCCGAGCTTGCGCAGGAATTCCTGTTGCCGCTTGCCGCCAAGATCGAGCGCCATTTTCGCTGCACCGATATTCGAGGAATGGGCGATGATTTCTGGCACCGACAGCCAGCGATTCTCGGGGTGCGAATCGTTAATGGTAAACCCGGCCATGTGAATCGGGCGCGTGGCGTCGTACCCACCATTGAGCGATACCGTACCCGCATCGAGGGCTGCCGCCGCCGTAAAGGTTTTGAAGGTCGAGCCCATTTCATACACGCCCAGGCTGCCGCGGTTGAAGCGCGCATTGGCATCGGCCTTGCCGGGCTGGTGCGGATCAAAATCGGGCAGGCTCACCATCGCCAGCACTTCGCCGGTTTGTACATCGGCAATAATGCCCGTAGCGCCGACCGCGCGGAATTCACGCATCGCGGCCATCAATTCATCATGCAGGATCGACTGCACCCGCAAATCGAGCGACAGTTCCAGTGGCTGGTCGAGCACCGGGTCTTCCAGCCGCGGGTCGAACTGTTTTTCCACCCCGGTCAGGCCTTGGTTGTCGACCCCGACATACCCCAGCACATGCGCGAATAATCCGCCATAGGGATAGACCCGGCGGGTATCGGATTCAAAAAACAAGCCGGGCACGCCGAGATTATTCACCGCCTCCTGCTGGCGCGGCGTCAGATGCCGGCGCAGATACACAAAGGTCGATTGTTTTTTCATCAGCCGGGCATAGAAACCTTCCGCCGACTCCTCCGGGAAAATCCGGCTCAGCCCTTGCGCCACCTCTTTTTCGTGGCGAATGATTTTCGGGTTTGCCACCAGTGACGCGGTGGTAATCGAGGTCGCCAGCACCATGCCCTGACGGTCGACCACCTCGCGACGGATCACCCGCTCCTGCTGGCCGATCTTGCTGACATCCACATCCTCTTCATGCTGCAGCAGCAAATGCGGCTGCATCACCAGCCGCTTGAACGGCAAGTCACCGCCGCCCACCAGCGTCACTTCGAGCAGGCGTACCGCCAGCATCAAAAAGCTCAACGAGAAAAACACTGAAATCAGCGTCAACCGCACGCGCGATTCACCGGCAAGGCGTGATTGCGTGCTCTCGCCCCGTACGATCCGGCTGGCCGGACGGCTCTTGCGCTGTTGCAGATGCCGCATTAGCGGTACACCGCTTCACTGATGGGGTTTTCGTCGACCTGCATGGCAGGGATCAGCGCAACATTTTCAATCCGACGGCTGTCGAGCGGCACCAATTCAAGATGGGCTTCAGCCAGGGCCCGCAGACGCTCCGGGCGGTTTAGGTACGCCCACTCCGCGTTCAGCAGATGCAGCGATTCTTTCTCGGCGGCGAGCTGCGCTTCCATTGCAGCAACATCGCGCTGCAAATTCTGTACGCTGAACTTTACCATATACAGGCCAAAGGCCGCCATGGCAAAACAGGCCATCCACACCAGGCTGGTAATCCGTAGACTCATCTCGCGCTCCCTCGCGGCTTTAAGCCGCTTTTGTGACGGAATTCGCCGTGCGTGTGGCACAGCGCAGCTTCGCCGAGCGCGCTCTTGGGTTCCGCGTCACCTCTTCTTCGCTGGGGGCGATCGCGTGTTTGGGGGTTAACGTAAATGTCGCATGATCTTCCGACACATCGGCCAGCAACGCTGCCGGCGAATGGCGCGATTGCGCGGCGACACCGGCCGCACTGCGCTTGACCATGAATTGTTTAACGATCCGGTCTTCCAGCGAATGGAAGCTGATGACCACCAGCCGCCCGCCTGGCTTCAGCAGATGCTCCGCCGCCTTAAGGCCCGCCTCCAGTTCCGCCAGCTCCTGGTTAACCTCAATCCGCAGTGCCTGGAAAGTCCGCGTCGCCGGGTGTATTTTCATACCGCCATGGGCGCGCACTGTTTCGCTCACGATTTCCGCCAGCCGCCGCGTAGTGGTGATCGGTGCAATGCCCCGGCTATGGATAATCGCTCGGGCAATGCGGCGTGCATCGCGCTCCTCGCCATAGGTTTTCAGAATATAGGTGAGGTCGGCCTCATCCGCCGTATTCACGATATCGGCAGCACTCAGGCCCTCCTGGCTCATCCGCATATCGAGCG
>DITH01000154.1:0-26155 GCA_002422745.1 Alphaproteobacteria bacterium UBA6189 | reverse complement strand
ATCAATACCGGCCTCGGCCAGCATGTCGACCATCGCGGAGAACCGCGAGGCAAAGAATAAAAAGTGCCCGGGAAAATCCCGGGCGAGCGCATCGGCAAGTATTCTGACACTTGGGTCGCGATCGAAAGCGATCACTTTGCAACGGGCGGCCGACAACAACGCCCTGCTATACCCACCGGCACCGAACGTGCCGTCGATAATGACTTCGCCGTCGCGCGGGGCAACCGCGTCCAGCATTTCGTCCCGCAATACGGGGATATGGCGGGANNGCCGCTGTTTCTTGGCCAGCTCGCGAGCCTGCGCCTCGTGCTTCACGAACGCATCCTTGGCCCAGATTTCAAACGTCGCACCTTTGCCCACGAACACGCAGCCATTTTCCAGCCCGGCTTTTTTAATCAACGCTTCCGGCAACACGACACGGCCTTCACTGTCGAAGGGCAGCTGCACCGAGCCCCCCAGAATGGCCGTCGCAAACGCATCGCGCTCCTCCGAAAACGGATCGAGCGACTCGATGCGCTCGTAGAGTTTCTGCATACGGTCCATGCCGCACGCCTCAACACAATCATGCACGAAGGAGGCGTAAACGACGATACCACTGAAGGGCTGCGCAGCCAGCACGGCGCGGAAGGTCGGCGGCACCGAAACGCGCCCCTTCTTATCGATCGATTTTTCAAAGGTCGAAAGGAACAGCATTCCCAGGACCCACCCCTTCTTGGCCCGGCACCACAGCGCGCCCGGCGGTTATGACGATTCGCCCAAACGATCGACCAACTATCCACCGATGGCTGAACGACCGCTTATTCCCAGATTTTTTTATTTTTTATCTCAGTAGCTTGAGAGAGCCATTCTGTGCGAGAAGAACCTGACTCCCCCAAACCGCTCCCTGGATATTTTTGGGCTAACTTGGGAATAGTTGGGAGAGTATGGGTAAAACTTGGGTTCGTCAAGGGAGAATTTGGGCAATAAACCGAGGTGGGGACAAGCTCTGCCTATCCGCTCTACGGGTACAGTGTGCACACCATAAAATTATACAATACAGTGGATTATATCCGGATTAGTCAATCCATACCGCGAAACGTAATCAGGGTCCGAAACGGACTATTACCGTAGGCTGGAGATTTTCCCGCCACCGCCTAGCGATGGGTTCGGCTGGGTGGTATGGGTCGCCGGCCGTGCCGGACTGGGCAGCTCACCCAGCGCTTCTGGATGATGCTGAACCGGTAGGCTCGTCAATGTGACCTTGGCATCGGTTGGCGGCTGGTTGCCCCAGATCGACGCATACGGAATCGGGCCATTGGGCATACGTCCCATGAGCGTATCGGGGGTATCGTGCGAATGTGAAGCAAGTTGGATGCTGAGCCCCTGCGCAGTAGTAAGGGGTTGGCGCACATCCGCATGAATAGTACTGCCCCGGCCGAACCGTCCGGGATAAAGATCGCCGGGATTAATCGCTTTAAAATCATTTGCATGGCGCGGCGGATGACTTTCGGGCCTACGAATTTCAAAATGCAAATGCGGCCCGGTCGACAATCCCGTATTGCCTACTTTGCCGATGAGCTGCGCCATATCGACACGGTCGCCATCCTTGATATCCGGCGGGATCGACCCTTTCGCCATATGCATGAAGTAATACTTATTCCCGTCATCGCCATAGAGGGTGATCATGACACCTTCAGCACCACGGCTATTGCGATCCACTTCCACAAATCCACCGATAGGAGCGATAATCCGTTTGTCCTCGAGGCTACTGCCACGGATATCCGCCCCGCCATGCAGTCGTTCTTTTCCTGTAACCGGGTGCACCCGCCAACCGTATGGCGACCCTATTTTACCGTTCTCAACAATCGGCGCGATGCGCTTATTGCTTGTGCCGTTCGCTTCGATATAGGCTTGTTGCCGATCAAACGCGCTGGTGCCCGGCAATTCCCATTTCAGAGGAATTTCCGGCGTCGTGATCGGGCCAACAGTAATGCTCGGAATGCGCCACGGCTCCGGGCCGGTAATCCGGCCGTCGTTGCGATCATACGATTCCACATGAACATCGGCACCTTTCGGCGCCGCTTCATTTTTTTCACCGATACGGACTTCCGGCACCCACCCTTCCAGGTCGTGTTTCAATCCTTTTACGAATGCCGTTAACGGGGTACTCCGATCCACCGAGGCCGATTTGCGCGGTGCCGTGGGCTGCGCAGTTACCGGTGGCGTTTGCTGCGCCATCGTCAGGGAGGCGGGAATAAGCTGGGCCGTTCTCGGTGCTGCCACCAAACTCGAGCTTTCCAACGTGCGCTGTAACTCCGTAATCTCCAGCGGCACCAGCTCCTCCGCGCGCACCTGAGGGCGGCGCTGAAAAATCGCGGAAATGAAATTCACTTCCCCCCGCCGATAGGATGGCACCCGCGCCTGTTTCGTACCTGCTTCGCGTAAATCGGCATCCGCCACATGCGGCATCGCCTGCAATTTCGTCGGCGCGACCACCGGCACTAATAAATGCGGCGCGATCTGCGGTGCAGGACTGGCCGACGCCAGTTGCATCGGCGCCACCTCAATCGGCCGCACAATTTCTACCGGTTGCATCGCGGATTCGGGCACTTGCTGGTGCGGCGTGGTAATTTCCGGCGAGAGCATCATGGGTCCACGATTCGCCCCCTGCATCATATATTGCAGGCTGGCACTTGGATTGGCCAAGGCCGTGGCGCTGGCCTCATCCCACATGCCCGTAATGGACTGACCGGAAAGGAACTGGAAGTGCCGTACCGCCTGCTCCACCGCCGGGCTGTACTGGCCATCCATCGGCCCATTATAGATGGGCCGCCCATTATGGGAGATGCTCCCAAGTGCCTGCTGAAGCTCGCTTATGCCGCTGCCCTGGTCGCCGATACTGAAATATGTCTGTGTCGTTGCCATAGGCCTATTCTAGGTCACAACCATTAATGAAAGGTAAATTAGGGCGAACCTACCGTCCGCGCGGGGGATTTGCTTGCTTTCGGCACGTCTGGCGCCGTAACGGGCTCGACGGGATCGCTGCCGAATACGCCCTTGCTGCGTAACCCTTCAAGTAGATCACCGATCGCGTCGTGGGCATATGTCACCACTTCCTGCATGGTATCCCCAAATTGAAACCGGCTGTGCGGTAGCAGCACTGCTTCTGTCTTTACCGGCGACCCGTTCACTTTGGGCTCCACCACCGCGAAATTGGTATAGCGCGCAAACAACGCCCGCACGCCATCGCCGGCAATTTTATATTCGCCCGGCCGCCAGCTTGTTAGCTGCACGGTTTCGTGCCCGGCATCATCGATGATCCGCTCGACATCCACTTGCCGGTCGGTCTGGCGCACGAGAAAATGCAGGCAGCGCCCCGTCGCATTGCCCGACGCCCCCAGCATACCGATCGGGTCTTCGCGGTTTAGCGTGTCGCCAATATCGAGATGATCCGCACTGCCTTTTTCCAGATGTCCGTACACTACGATCGTCCGCCCATCGGCGCTGCCGGTAATCACCGCCTCGCCAAGCATGGCATTATACCACCCGCGAAACAGCACCATGGAATGGTTTGCCGCCACAATATCGGCCGTCGCCGCACCGTCCGCCGGGACGAGATCGATCCCCTGATGGTTGGTGCTGCGCCCCACTTTGCCTTGTGCAATATCGCGTTCGCCAAAATCGGATGTTACTCGCGCCGCCACCTTCATCGGCAGATAAATCGGCTCCTGCGCGCGCAGTGCGCCGTTCTCCAGCCATGCATGCCAGAGACCGAGCCCTTCTTCGAGCTGCTGCGATGATGTTTTTTTACTCATACAGGCCAGTTTTAACGGTTACATCGCCCGTTTTGTGTGAAGGTTTGGTGAAAATCGGCTGATTTCATTCGCCTTTTGCCTATCCCTGCTCTATATTTCCTTTGCCAGATGGCCGGATGGCTGCGGGGTAAATGGGTCGCCAACAAGGTAACGCTTGAACGCGGCACGAACAAATGCTTGGAAACGGCGCGTATGAAGGTGGCGAGGCCAGTAGGCCGCGCGAGCCATCAGCCGGCGAAGCCGCGCGAAGCATCGCACAGCATGTGCGATCTGCGGAGCACCCAACATTTCACCCCGAGGAAAGTCCGGGCTCCATGGAACACGGTGGCGGGTAACGCCCGCCCGGCGCAAGCCGCGAGCCAGTGCCACAGAGACGATACCGCCTTGCCGCGCGGATTGCGGCTAGCGAGGGCAGCAGCCCGAGCCAGCCATGAGCCAGCGGAGCTGCATTCCATGGTGATTTCAGCAGAAATCGCCGGGAACATGGAACAAGGTAAGGGTGAAAAGGTGGTGTAAGAGACCACCGCGCTTCCAGTAATGGAAGTGGCAGGGTAAACCTCACCGGGAGCAAGACCGAATAGGCGCACATCCTTCTCGCGCGAGCGAGCGGGAAGCTGGTTCCACAGCGTGCGCGGGTAGGTTGCTTGAGCCCCTCCGCAAGGATGGGCCTAGAGGAATAGCCATCCATGCCCCTCACGGGGCAGGACAGAACCCGGCTTACAGGCCATCTGGATTACTCACCTTCGTGCAGGCACGAAGGTGCATTCGTTGCATCGTCGTGCTCGGCAAAGCCTGTGCGCGACGATAGATCATGCTCGTATCTTTTTGGAAACCACGCTTTCCAAAAAGATACGTCATGATTCGCACGTTCAAGCCTGCTTGAACGTGATGAGCTACACCAGCCCAAGCAGCGCGGCGAGTAGTCCGGCGCAGTGATTATCCCACACCCCATCGAGGTTTGTCGGCCGGTAATGCCGCTGGAAGGCTTCCACGCAGGCTTTGGTTTTCGGCCCGTAATCGCCGTCGAGCTTGAGCCCGTAGCCCCAATTGGCCAGTGCGGTTTGCAGCCGCATCACCGGCGTTCCCTTATCGCCGGGCGCCAGCTCGGCCCCCGGCATGGGCCGTGCCTCGAACGGAAAAATCCCCACCCCGTTGCGCGCACAGGCTTTCCAATCGAATTTTTCGCCGGGGTCGATTTTGCGCAGGAACGCGATGTCCGAATGGCCGACCACATTACGTGCCGGAATGCTATGCCGGTCGATAATCTCCTGGGCCAGGCGGATCACCGCCTTCATCTGCCGTGCCGGAAAATCCGCGTATCCGTTACTGTGCCCGGGATTACAAATCTCAATCCCCACCGAACGCGCATTGATATTATTATGACCCCGCCAATGGCTCTCCCCGGCGTGCCAGGCACGCGCCGATTCCTCCACCAGTTGGAAAACCTCGCCCCCCTCACTCACCACGTAATGGGCCGAGACCTGGGCCTCGAGGTCGCATAACCGTGCCAGCGCTTCGTCGCAGCTTTCCATGTCGGTGTAATGCATCACCAGCATATCGATGGCCTGGCCGTGCCGCTCATCATGGTTGAGGGAGGGTTTGGGAATGATCATGCGTCCATCCTACTCTATCTCCGCTACCAAACAAGAAGTTCCATCCCACCGCAGGCTAGCCTTCGCCAGCGTACGCGAACATAAAAAAAAAGGGCGGTTCCCGAAAGAACCGCCCGCAGTTGGCAAACCACGTAAAACTCTGTTAGGTGCGCTCGCAGCTGCGACCGGAATTCTGCACCACCGGAGGGGAAGCATAGGAAGCGGCGTCGCTCACCTCGCTGCCCACCACCGGGGTCTTGGAGACGGCGTACGACACAGCGGGCATGCCCAGCATGTCATCCAGCATCGCAGCAAAGATTTTGGCTGCCCCGCCTCCGATATATTTATCTGCTACCGCTTGCGCTTCGCGGCTGATCATGCCGGCGCGGCCATAATTGATGCAGCTCGCCGCCGTGACATTGTATCCGTAGCTCATCCCGTTGCACCATCCCGTTCGTTCGTGGCGGTGTATCCCGCTTCTTCATCGACTATAGCAACGAGTGGTTAATACAGGGTTAACGACTGATAAAATTGTTACTTTTTTCTTTGCCGTGCCGGGCGCTGCATAAGCAAGTGATGCCGCCCTTATATCGCAGCCCACCTGCCCCACTGCGCCTTAATCCACGTATAGCTAGTCTGCAGGAAATAATGGAGGCCGCCATGCGCACTATCGATACCACCAAGCCCGATGCCGGTAGCAGTACCGAAACCCATCGCGGCGTGGATGAGCAAATTGAAAAAACACTCGATGATGGCTCCACTGCCGATGGGCGGGTAGAAAAATCCTACCGCGAAGGCTTTGCTGCCAGTTCGGGCATTCGCCCGGAAACCGCAGAAACCGGCGGTCGCGCCAAAGCACCGGAAATGGCCGACGACGCCATTCCTGACCGCACCCCCGATTCAATTGAGAAAGAAAATGCAGGTCTTGCCGATAGCTAGCATCAGTGATCAGTTGCCGCGTGAACGCCGCCCGCGCCGCGATTATCGTCGCGCGCGCAGCGTTACGGTCGAGCCGATGCCGAAAGAAGTAACGTTCGCCAGCCGTGTGTCGTTTTACGTGTAAAGGTCGACTCAGCGAACTTAAGCGAATCGTTGCTTAAGTGCTTCGAAAATGCCTAGCCCATCGGTGCCGCCGGTAAGCGGGTCGGCATGGCGCTCGGGATGCGGCATCATTCCCACCACATTTTTCGCTTTATTACTGATCCCGGCGATATTCGCACGCGACCCATTGGGATTCGCTTCCGGTACAATCGCGCCCGCCGCCGTGGCGTAGCGTAGTATAATCTGATCGTCAGATTCCAGCGCCGCAATTGTCGCGTCATCCGCAAAATAATTGCCTTCGGCATGGGCCACGGGCAACGTAATCACCTGGCCGGGCTGATAGGTGCTGGTAAAAGCATTATCGTTCGCTTCCACCCGCAACGCAGTTTCCTTACAATTGAATTTCAGATGCTGGTTACGCATCAGCGTGCCGGGCAGTAAGCCGGCTTCGCACAGAATCTGAAAGCCGTTGCAAATTCCCAGCACATGGCCGCCTTTATGGGCGAAAGCCACGACATCCTGCATGATCGGGCTGCGCGCCGCCATGGCGCCACACCGCAAATAATCGCCGTACGAGAACCCACCCGGCAACACTACCACATCCACATCGTCGGGCAGGCTGGCCGCCCCGTGCCATACCGGCACCGGGTTTAGGCCTTGCGTTTTCATCACGCTCAGCACGTCGCGATCGCAGTTGGAGCCGGGGAAAATAACAACGGCGGATTTCATTCGGCCAGTTCCACCGAATATTTTTCAATCACCGTATTGGCGAGGAGTTTTTCACACATCTGCTCGGCGCTAACTTTCGCCTTTTCCTTGCTGGTCTCTTTCAGCTCAAGCTCGATATATTTGCCCACACGCACGCCAACACCGGAAAAACCGAGATGATCAAGCGCCGATTCAATCGCCTGACCCTGCGGGTCCAGCACGCCGTTTTTCAGGGTGATATGTACCTTGGCTTTCATGCTTCCTCGTTATTTCTTCTTTTTAGGCGCGTTTTTAGGCGCTGCTTTTTCTTTGGCTTTTTTACGCGGCTTGAGCGTGGTTACTTTCTCAAACGGCGCGGGCTCCACCATGTTGGCCGCCGGGAGAACGCCCAAACGCCGCGCTACTTCGCGGTAAGCATCTTCCGTTTTGCCCAGATCACGGCGGAAACGGTCTTTGTCCATTTTCTCGTTGGTACTGAGATCCCACAGGCGGCAGGTATCGGGCGAAATTTCATCCGCCAGCACGATCATCTCCATCTCGCCCTCGTAATAGCGCCCGAATTCGAGCTTAAGATCGATCAGGCGGATGCCATGGCCGTAAAACAGACCCGAGAGGAAATCATTAATCCGCAGCGCATAATGGCGGATCTCGTCGATCTCCTCCGGCTGCGCGACGCCAAAGGCATAAATATGGTCTTCGGCGATGAACGGATCGCCCAGACGGTCGTCCTTCAGGCAGAACTCGATCAACGGCGAGCCCAGCGATTCACCCTCGAACGCGCCGAAACGCTCGGCGAACGAACCGGCTGCATAATTGCGCACGATCACTTCCAGCGGCACGATATCCACCGCACGCACCAGCTGCTCGCGCATATTCAGGCCGCGAATGAAATGGGTGGGGATGCCCATATCGTTCAGGCGCGACATCAGGAATTCGGAAATCTTGTTATTAATGATTCCCTTGCCCTGAATGCTGCCGCGCTTTTTATTATTAAACGCGGTCGCATCGTCTTTGAAATGCTGAATCAGCGTGCCGGGTTCAGGCCCTTCGAAGAGTTTTTTGGCTTTGCCCTCGTAGATCGGGTGTTTGCTCGACATTCCTGCCTCATTTGACTTTCGTGGGAATCATCCATAAATGGAATCCCGGCGCACGTCCAGTAAGGATTCGTTGCTAACATGCGTCAGCCCCTCCGGCATACTGCCGGGGGTAAGGATAAGGAGCATACCATGACCACATTCGATAGCCGCGAGCAAAGCTTTGAAAATAAATTCGCGCACGACGAACAGCTGCGCTTTAAAGTCACCAATCGCCGCAATAAGCTGCTGGGCCAGTGGGCTGCGGGCCTGCTTGGCAAAACCGGCGACGACGCCGCAGCCTATGCCAAGGAAGTGGTGATGGCCGATTTCGAAGCGCCAGGCGACGACGATGTGCTGCAAAAAGTGCTGGCCGATCTGAAGCAGGCAGGCGTGGAAACCGATGCCGCGGCGCTGCGTTCACGCATGGATGCGCTGATCGACGACGCCAAACAGCAGATCATGAGCGAAGGCTAGCAACGGCCTTAGGTTTCTCCACGAAACATCGATCATAAGGGTGTCTTCCTCGCCTCGCCGAAGCGAAGCGAGGAAGATCGCGCATTTATCCCGGATAGTGTTCTGTTGTGTAAACAAAAACACTTACCGCGAACGTTAATGCCAAGCCTAGCCAGGCAAGTAGCGAGTATACACCCACCACTTCCGGCAATTGCAACCACCCGCAATTGGCAACCATGCCGATGGCGGCAAGTTGCATCCAAGCCTTATAGTCCATAACTGGCCCGAACAGAGTGAAAGCCATTACAACTCCTCCGATGCAAACTACAGTTGCAATTTGCACCGTCCAGCGTAGCGCCTGCTCAGAATCATCTCCGATTGCCGCAGCAACCGTCATCGCAAGAAGGAGCATACCACCGGTGATGAGAATACCCGTAATGAAACGCATAATAATGGTCTCCATACTTCATAGACTTGCACGCAAGCCTATAAACACCTGCCGCCATCGGAAAACCGACTCTTGGAACAAGCGAAAAGATAGGGCCAGCTTAGCAAAGCATTGTGACGACTTGATGACAGCGCAACCACATCAAAACAGGGAAAAAATTTCGCTCACCTGTGGATAGCGCCTGTGGATAGAACGCACAGAAAAAGCGCCAGCGCCCGCTGGCGGAATTGCCCCCCAGACCACAAAATCTTGTTGTCAGCCGCCAGCCAAATCTATATATAGTGGTTCCAACAAAAACACCAACCCAAGGCGCCTACTATTCATGGCATCGCTCGCCGCAGTTTGCTCTCCCTTTGCCGCGTTTCCCCGTTTACGCGGGTTTTGGGAATCAAAACAGCAAGTTACGCCGCGCACCGCCCCCCTCGTGCATGATTCCGCGTTGTTTACCCATGCACTGGTGGCCCTGTCCGCTAAACTTGCCGCGGCGGATGGCCCGGTAACCAAGGCCGAATATCAAGCGTTTGAAGCATTATTTGGCGGCCCCGACACGGCGGAAGCCCATCGCCGTGGCCGCCTGTTTCTCAAATTACTTCAGGACCGCACCCCCGCCTTGCAATATGCCCGGCAGCTCGCCAGCATGACCGCAGGCGACACGGTGCTCCATCGCGAATTGCTGCAGCGCCTGTTGCGCATTGCCTCGGCCGACGCCACCCTGAACGCGGTGGAAATGGAATGGCTGCGCGCCGTCGCTGCGATTTTTCAGGTCGAAGGCGAAGCCTTCCGTACCTTGCTCAGCGGCCATGTCACCCCTGCTACCTCACCGTATGCCGTGCTTGGGGTAAGTCATACCGTTACCGATTCTGTCTTGCGCGCCCGCTACATGGCGCAGGTGCAAAAGCTGCATCCCGACCGATTTGCCGCGGCGGGCGCTTCGGCCGATACTGTTTCCATGCTTTCCGAACAGCTGGCGGCGTTGAACGCGGCCTACCAGCAGGTGCGCGCCGAACGCGCGAAGAAACACAGCCCGATCTTCGGGCGCAAATATGCGAAAGGCGCCAAGGCAGTTGCTGCCTGACGCCCTTCACGATCCTATTCCGGCGTGAGCCGGTATCAGTTGCTTGCCGAGCGACTTGGGGCTTGAGAGTGATCTCAAGCCCTCTTTTTTTGTGCATTGTCGGCTATCCGGCACCAATGCAGCGAGCCATCACGGGAGAAGGACTATAGCACAGCCTGTGGACAATGACCAGCGCCAGACATTTTAAGAAATAACTTCCTTGTATTGTAACATTTTTTGCGGGAACCATCGGATATACTCGGGACATGACCCTGATCGACCATGCCAAACATATCCTACATCGCTATCCCGCGCTTGCCTGGATGCCGAATGAAACACACGACCTCCAATGGGAGCTGGATGGGTACACGGTACGCATCACACCCACACCGGGAACAGCGCTCGCTGAGAAATGGGGTCAGAATTTCCCTGTCGAGGTAACGAACGAACGCGTTGCCCTGCCTGCGTTCGGCATTACACGCTATCCTTCGGCCTTTGCCCGCAACGATTTGGCCGAAGGCGCCACTAGTGCCATGGTCTTCATCGCTAACCGGTTCTACCGCGTGAGTGGCCACAGCTTCCTGTATATGCACTACCCGACGCATCCGGAAAACGACAAGATCATCAATTTCAATGCCGGCCCCACGTCACTCGGCCAGTTCGGCATGAAGCGCAACGTCGATACGTGCATTCAGCCGCCGATGGCGTGACCGATCCAAACTTACGCGGCGTTACCAGTTTCGCTGGCTTTCCGATCACCGAGCGCCAGGCACAAATCATTGAGGCCGATGCTATTATGGCCATGTGCAACCCGCATTATATCCGTTACGCGTTGTTCAACCAGGGACCGAATGCCCTGAACTGTGTCGGTTTTACCCTGTCGCGTCTGCAAAACGCAAATGAAGCACTTGGCCAACTGACGGGTAAGGACCGCGCGTCACGCCCGGCTGATAACAACTCCCTGCCCGATTACAAAATAACCGTACCCGGGAGCGTCCATCGCGACATCCGTGAACGCATCCGTGAATCAACCGACCGGACGGTGATGCCCATCCACCATCCAGACCGAAACCATGCGCCTGCTGCCGAACTGTTGCTCGCGCACAGCAAGAATGGGTTGCTGCTCGGTGAAACCCGCAATACCACGCGTCCCCTTCCGGGCCGCGACCAGTATCTTTCCCACGATATCGTTGCGCTGATGGATCACCTGCTGCCGCAAACCCTTACTGATAAGGGCGCGGTGAAGCCCCTGCTGCCGCAAACCCTCACGCCTTTCACGGGCGCACCGGTCAACCGCGCGCGCCAGAACATAGTGCGTGGCATCTCATAAGTTTGCTTGCTTTTTCATGGCCGCCGCCTTAGCTGCGCGAATGCCCGCCCTCGCCATCGCCGCCGCCTTGCTTGTCGCCACCTGTTGGGGCGGCAATTTTGCGGCCAGCAAATTCGCCCTGACCGATTTTCCGCCCTTTATCGCGGTACTGTTGCGTTTTATGATTGTCAGCGTGCTGCTGGCGCCTCTGGCGCTGCGTAAGCCCATGCCGCGCCTGCGCGACATGCTATTTATCGCTCTCACCCTGATCGTGCTGCATTTCGCTTTTATCTTCATCGCTATCACACACGGGCTCACCATCACTTCGGTCATTGTCGCCACCCAAATGGGCGTACCGTTTTCCTGCATCGTCAGCGCCGTGCTGTTCAAGGACTATCTCGGTCCATGGCGCAGCGTCGGTTTAACCGTGGCCTTCATCGGCGTGCTCATCATCGCCGGCACACCCAACGCGTCGGAATATTGGGGCGCTTTCCTGCTGGCCATTCTCGGTGCATTGGCCTGGAGCAGTGCCAATATTTATTTAAAGCGCATGCCGCCCACGCCGGTGGTTTGTCTGCTTTTCTGGCCAGCGCTGCTTTCCCTGCCGTTTTTGCTCGCCCTTACCCTGCTGTTCGAACAGAACCAGCTCACCAGTATTCTCACCAGCCATAAACTGGCCTGGGCAGGCATTGCCTACAATACCGCGATCTCGTCGTTGCTCGGCTATGGGCTGTGGAACTGGCTGATTAGCCGCTACCCGCTTTCGCATGTCGCGCCCTATACGCTGTTCGCCCCCGTAGTCGGTATCGCGACTGGGGTGTGGTTGTTCGATGAACCCCTTACTCTGCAGATTATTCTCGGCGCGCTGCTGAGCATCATCGGTGTGACCATCATCACCCTGCGCCGCCCGCGCCTGGCCGAGCTGGAAAAAGCCTAAATCCTCGACAGCCGCCCGCTTCGTCTATTACAATCGGCTCATGCGCCCGACTTCCGGATTCAGCCTTGTCGAACTTGCCATGGTGCTGGTTATTCTCGGCCTGCTGGTCGGCGGTATCCTTGCCGGACGCTCGCTCATTCATGCGGGCGAACTGCGCCGCGTCAGCACCGATATCGGCAAATACCGCACCGCGATCTATGCCTTCCGTGATCGGTATCTCGGCTTTCCCGGCGACATCACCAATGCCACGCAATTCTGGGGCACCGATAGTGGTGGTTGCCATGGCGGCAATGCCGGCACCTGCAACGGCAATGGCGACGGCATGGTCGATGCCTATGAAGGAGCCGTCGCCTGGGAGCAATTATCCCTCACTGGGTTGGTAGAAGGCAATTATAATGCCGTGCGAAGCTTGCCCGTGGTGCTGGGAACGGAGCTACCGCTCTCGCCGTTTCCGCAGGCAGGCTATCAGATTTGGTATATCGACCGCGCCGGCGTATTTCTCTATAATAGCGGCAATGGCATTCGCCTGGCCAAACCCAAGACCAATGAGGCGGGCAACCTCGGCGCACGGTTTCTATTACCGGAAGATGCGTGGAATATCGATACGAAAAGCGATGATGGCTTGCCGGATACCGGACGCGTCACCGCATCCAACGATACAGGCTGTATCGGCAGCAGCGCTCCCTATGCCTACCAGCTCGATCGCACGACTAGCTTTAGTTGCGCCCTTATGTTCCGGTTCTAGCCACCGTCACCACCGCCAGCGCATGCAGAGTGGTGCCCAGATCCGTGCCAAAAGCCGCGTTCACCATGCGGTGTTGTGCCACGCGCGACTGGCCTGCGAAGGCGGCGCTGGTGACAGTCACCTTCCAATGGTCGTTATCTCCGGCCAGGTCTTCGAGCTGGATCTCGGCATCGGGAATCGCCGTTTGAATGCGGCGGGTAATGTCATCAGCGCTCATGGGCATGGGGAGTCCCTCCTATCGTTGCATCCTGTCTAAAGGCTTGGCGCTTGCTGCACAAGCCTCGGCCAAGAAAAAACCCCGGCGCCAGTAAGGAGCCGGGGTTCATTCCAGAATATTCAACGAAGCTTAGCTGTTCAGCAGACTGTTGAAATCGTAGCTGTTGGCGTCGATGCCTACCAGCGTCACCTGCGCGGTGCCATGGGTGAGTTTGAGGTCGAAACGCAGCGAATCCTGTCCATCCACCTGCACCGAAGTGAAGCCCGTCACCGCCTCGATATCGTTATACACCTGGCCGCCGCTTTGCGTGCGCACTTCCAGCGTGGTGTTGTCCATATCGAACCCATGGACAATGAAATCCATATGGCCGGTATTGCCGCTGGCCGCGATCGCCGAGAAGTCGAGCGTGTCGTCGCCATCGGTGTAGATGGTGACGCTGCCGCTGGTGCTTAAGTCATGGCTGATGCGGATCACATCGCTGCCCGCGCCGCCATGCACTACATCGCCCGATTGCGCGACGATGGTGTCGTTGCCTTCCCCGCCATACAGCACGTCGTTGCCTTCCCCACCGTTCAGGTGGTCGTCGCCGAGATCACCGTACAGCGTGTCGTTGCCGTCACCGCCGCGCAGCGTATCGTTATCCTTACCGCCATAGATGAGATCATCGCCCGCACCACCGTTGATATTATCGGCACCCTGATTGCCATGCAGCCAATCATTACCGTCACCACCACGCAGCGTATCGGCTCCTTCACCGCCATGCAGCGTATCATTCCCGGCATTGCCGAGCACTATATCGTCCCCGGCATCGCCGAACAGTACATCATGGCCTTCGCCACCGCTCAGGCGGTCATCGTCCTGGCCACCATAAAGATAGTCATTTCCGGCGCCGCCTTGCAGCGTATCGGCCCCGGTATTGCCTTGCAGCGTATCGTTACCGGCGTCGCCATGCAGTGTGTCGTCGCCATCGCCGCCATAAACCACATCATGGCCTTCGCCACCACGTGCTACGTCGTCGCCTTTATCGGCATAGATCGTGTCATTGCCATCATTGCCAAACAGGTAGTCATCGCCCTGGCCGCCATACAGCATGTCATTGCCGTCACCACCCATCACTACGTCGTCGCCCTGGTTACCCTGCAGCACGTCGTTATCGGCACCGCCGAGCAATACATCGTCGCCCAGCCCGCCAAACAGCGTGTCGTTACCACGGCCACCGATGATGCTGTCATCGCCGTTCGTACCATTGAGCAAATCGGCCGCCGTCGTACCGCTGATGACATCGATATCGTTACCACCGTTGCCGGTGTCGTTACCACCGTTGCCGGTGTCGTTGCCGCCATTGCCGGTGTCGTTACCGCTGGCAAAAGTGAAATCGCTAGCGTTCAGCTGGGCATTTGCCCCGGCATACACTTGCAGCACTTTCTGGCCTTGGTAGTAAATCGCGTTATTCTCAATCCGCACCTGGTTATCGCCGGTGCCGAACCCGGTCACGCCGAGGCCGGTGAGGTCGAACTTATCGGTACCGCGGCTGAAATCGAAGATATTGCCGAAGCTGCCACCCGTCGCCGCGTCCGCTGTAAAGCTGAACGTATCCGCGCCGGTGCTGCCGTAGATGCTGTCGTTGCCGCCGGAATAGACGATACGATCGTCGCCCGCTTCACCATTGATGAGATCGTCGCCCGCACCGCCGTAAATCAGGTCGTTGCCGTCCCCCCCGTAGATGCTGTCATTGCCCGCGCCACCCAGCAGGATGTCGTTACCGGCATCGCCAACCAGCACGTCCGCGCCATCCTGGCCTTCAATGTAATCGTTGCCGGTGCTGCCGAAAAGCTGGTCGTTGCCCGCGCCGCCATAAATGTAATCATCGTCCTGATCGCCGCTAATGATGTCGTTGCCGTCGCCGCCATGGAGGGTATCGCTCCCTTCCCAACCAAACAGCGTATCGTTGCCCGCGCCACCGTCAATAATGTCGTCGCCCGTCCAGCCATGCAGCTCATCGTTGCCGCCATAGCCAAACAACGTATCGTTACCGGCATCGCCACTCATCGTGTCGCTGTTAGCGCCACCGACGAGGTAGTCGTCGCCATTCCAGCCATACACGGTGTTGTTACCGTCGCCGCCATACACCATGTCGTCGCCATCGTCGCCGGTCAGGTAGTCATTGCCGGCGCCACCCACGATGGTGTCATTCCCCGTCCAGCCCCATACGGTGCTGCTCTGGTTGCCCACAGTTACGTAATCGTTGCCGCCTTCAGCCACAATCGTATCGCTGCCGCCATTACCGGCAATCACATCGTTATTATTGGTACCGTAAATCGTATTATTGCCGCTATTGCCCGGATGGGTCACGCTGCCCGGTGCGGCGGGCGTGGCGATCACATCGGCCTGTAACGCTGCAAGCGTCTGAACGTTGCCAAGCCCACCATTATTATACCACTGCCAAAGGGCGTTTTTCTCAGTTTGCTGTGTGGTGACGGTGTGTTTATTGGTAACTGGCATGGTAATCCCCTGCAATTTTACTTGTGAATGCGGATGTTCTTTAGCGCGGGAGAAGTAAAGAGGTCATTAGGTTTTGCCTCAGATAGGGCAGCGACCTAGCATAGTATATGCCGCATGTCACCCTAAAACGGCGTTAAGCCGCCATGTAGCCTGGCAGCCAAGTATCGTGCAACTCGCACAAATGGCTAAGCGGAATGCGTAACGTGTCCTCGACAATCAGGTGATCAGGTACCGTCTGGCCGAGATCGGCAAAGGGTATGTCTTGCTGGTTCAACTGCACCAGCACCGCATCTTTGTGCTGCGGCGGCACCGCGATCAGGTAGCGCGCCTGGTCTTCACCAAACGCGTAGGCATGAAGCGGCAGCTCGGTGGCAAACCGCACTTGCGCGCCGATTTGCCGCGGCAGACACATTTCGGCCAGCGCAACCAGAAGTCCGCCATCGCTTACATCATGACAGGCTGAAAGCCAGCCCTTGGCAATCATCTCGCGCACCAGCATCCCATAGCGTTTTTCCAATGCAAGATCGACCGGCGGCGGCGCACCTTCTTCGCGCCCGGCAATCTCGCGCAAATAAAGCGACGCACCGAGATGGCCTTTCGTTTCCCCAATCAGCAATACGCTATGGCCCGTTTCGGTGAACGCATTACCCATGCGTTGGGTCACATCCTTTAGCAGCCCCACCCCGCCCACGGCGGGTGTCGGCTGTACGGACTGGCCATGCGTATCGTTATAGAGCGAGACATTGCCCGACACGACCGGATAGGAAAGCGCCCGGCAGGCTTCCGCCATGCCTTGAATCGCGCCAACAATCTGCCCCATCACTTCCGGTTTTTGCGGATTGCCGAAATTCAGGCAATCGGTAATGGCCAACGGCTCGGCACCTACCGCAATCAAATTGCGCCAGCTTTCCACCACCGCCTGTTTGCCACCCATGCCGGGATCGGCCTGCACGTAACGCGGCGTGCAATCGGTGGTGATCGCCACTGCTTTGGCCGTGCCGTGCACCCTTACAATGGCCGCATCGCCGCCCGGGCGGGCGACGGTATCGTTCATCACCATATGGTCGTACTGTTCCCAGATCCACCGTTTCGAGCACAAATCGGGCGAGGCCAGTAAATTCGCCAGTGCCTGGCCGAGATCGGCCGGGGCGGGTACATCCTGCGGCGCGATGAACGGTTTCGGCGGTGTCAGCGTGTAGGGCCGGTCGTACACGGGCGCGGCGTCGGCCAGCGGCGGCACGGGAATGTCGCACACGACATCGCCATGCATCTTCAGCACCATCCGTCCGGTATCGGTCAGCGTGCCGATCGTGGCACAGGCAAGGCCCCATTTTTCCATAATGGCGTAGGCGTCGTTCTCGCGGCCGGGCTTAATCACCATCAGCATGCGCTCCTGGCTTTCCGACAGCATCATTTCATAGGGGGTCATGNNCGCCCATATCCTGAATCGCCACGATCATATCGGTCGCCATCAGCTCCAGGCTGGCCTCGATAAGCAGTTTCTCGGTGAACGGATCGCCCACCTGCACGGTCGGGCGCTTTTCTTCCGTCTGCTCGTCGAACTCGGCGCTCGCCATGGTCGCGCCATGGATGCCGTCGCGGCCGGTTTTGGCACCGAAATAAATGATCGGGTTGCCAAGGCCCGAGGCGCGCGCATAGAAAATCTTATCTGTATCGGCCAGGCCCACCGCCATCGCATTGACCAGCGGGTTGCCGTTATAGCTTTTGTGAAAAATCGCTTCGCCGCCTACCGTCGGCACGCCCACGCAATTACCGTAATGCGCAATGCCCGCCACCACTCCGTTCACGATGTGGCGCGTTTTCGGGTGGCCCGGCTCGCCAAAACGCAGCGAATTCATCAGCGCGATCGGCCGCGCGCCCATGGTAAACACATCGCGCAGAATACCGCCGACACCGGTCGCCGCACCTTGAAAAGGCTCGATAAAGCTCGGATGGTTGTGCGACTCCATTTTGAAAATCACCGCCTGGTCGTCGCCAATATCGACCACCCCGGCATTTTCCCCCGGGCCGCAAATCACCTGGGGCCCGGTGGTCGGAAAGCTGCGCAGCCATTTACGGGTGGTTTTGTACGAGCAATGCTCGCTCCACATCACCGAAAAAATGCCTAGCTCCACGAGGTTCGGCGTGCGGCCCATCGCATCGACCACCCGTTCATATTCGTCATGGGTCAGCCCGTGGGCTTCGATCACCTCTTTGGTAATCGTCGGTTCATGGGTAGGGCGCGTGGCGGCGGCGGTGGTCATGGCGGTAACATCCATCCGTGGCAAAGTGGCAGATGGCCCCACTACATACCTGCATTACGCCGCTTGTCACGAGTTTCTGTTAGAATTTCCCCGGCACTTACGTTAGTCTGTCCACATGCTGAAACGCTTTTTCTTTCTGACCCTCCTGTCGCTGCTGCTGCTGCCGTTCACGCTTTATGCCAGCTTTCCGTTATGGCAGGGCATGCTGGAGGCGCAGTTCAGCGGCCAGTATCAGCGCAACTGCCAGGCACAAACCGCCGCCCACCCCGAGATGTTTCCCACCGAACGGCCCGAAATCGCTGAGCAATATTGCCAATGCATCAGCGATGGAGTAAAACTCGACCGAAGCGATGTCGCTGCCCTGATTCGCCGCCAGCCGCCCGAAGCACTGAACGGACGGATCGATGCACAGGTCGGCCTTTGCACCAAAAAAATCGAATCCCCCGCCGCTTCCGATGCGCAGGTGATTTACTTTTAACTGTTAGGACTACTCATGAGCGACAACCCAGTTTTCCCCCGCATTCAATCCGAGATTGAAGCCAACGATATCGTGCTGTTCATGAAGGGCAGCAAAAAGCTGCCGCAATGCGGTTTCTCGGCCACCGTGGCTGCCGTACTCGAACGCCTCGGCATCCGCGAATACCACGATGTCAACGTATTGGCCGACCAGGAAATCCGCGAAGGCATCAAAGCGTTCTCCGACTGGCCGACCATTCCGCAGCTTTACATCAAGGGCGAGTTTGTGGGTGGCTGCGACATCGTGCGCGACATGTACCAGTCCGGCGAGTTGCAGGCGCTGCTGAAGGAAAAAAGCATTCCCTTCACCGAGGCCGACGCTGCGTGAGCACCGAGAAATACCAAATCAATGAGATTCTGAAACGCTCGTTATTGCTTGAAAACGGGCACGATGCAAGGCGTCCCTACACGCTGTTCGTTCCCAATGCAAAGATGCTTTCGCCCATGCTCGATTGGCTGGCAACGTACGATTCGCGTCTGACATCCTATGATATATTCAGCGAGGACATCACCCGCTTGAATGGTTTCGGCATGGCCGAGATCCGGCAGAATAAAGATTTGCGGGATGCTTACGACCGTGTACAGCCCATCCTTGATATCGCGTTAATCGATTTGCCGCAGCGCAAAAGCAAAACCAAACAACCGGGGCCTGAAATGATTGAGCCTGCGCAGGAAGCAACCCTGTTCGGTATCTCCCTGCCAGGCGATTTAGGCGCAGAAAAAAACACGCTCAGCTTGTTAAAAAAGCAGGGGCTACGTGAGATGAATTTCGCCCGCGCGGAAAAAGGTGACTGGCAAACCATCTGTCGCGAACGGCTGATGCAGCAGGGCAATCAGGTCGCAATCCCCCGTTAACTGCCCCGCCCTTTGCCGGTATCGCGCTCCTGTCCTTTGGCAGCGCCCGGCAGGTTCACCGATAATTCACCCAGATCCTGCTTCCCATGCGTCTGCTGCATCTGCTGCAGCACCCCTTTGGCCGCCAGCTGTTGGCCGATATCCTGTACCTTGCCCTCCAGCCCCGGGCGGGCAAGAAATGCCACGCGAATCTTACGCAGCGTTTCCTCGCTCATGATCCATTGCAGCCACTGCACGAACAGCTTGCGCTGGCGCTCCACCACCTGCCGCTTTTGCGATTCAAGGATACGGTCGAGCTCCTTTTCCTTCTCGGCGGCGCGGGCTTTCAGCAACTGGCGCAGCTTCTCGACCATCGCGATGCGTACATGCTCCGGCTCGCCTTCCAGCATCTCGGCCAGTTTCATGTCGCAATCAGGCACTTCGGCGGCAATCGCCTCGATCAGCGCTAGAATCTCCGCCATACGGCTTTCCNNATCTCCTGCGCCTTTTTATCGCTATACTGGGTAGTGGCCATGCGGCAGCTTAGCACTTACGCCGCCCGAATGCAAAAAACCCCGCGATTCCTCGCGGGGTTTTCCATTCTTCGGTGCCGACCGGCGCCGCGCGAAGCGGCAGGGTCAGCAAAGCGAAGGGGGGCAAGCCCCCTTCAACACCTACACTAACGCGAATAGAATTCGACGACGAGATTCGGCTCCATCTTCACCGGATACGGCACATCGGCAAGTTTCGGCGTGCGGGTGAAGGTGGCTTTGCGGGCCTTTTCGTCCATCTCGATATATTCCGGCACATCACGCTCCGGCGACTGCAGCGACTCAAGCACGATGGCCAGCTCTTTTGATTTGTCCTTCAGCTCGATCACGTCGCCTTCTTTCACGAGGTAGCTTGCGATGTTCACGCGGCGGCCGTTCACTTTAATGTGACCGTGGTTCACGAATTGGCGGGCAGCAAACACGGTCGGCACCACGCACATGCGGTAGATAACCGCATCGAGACGGCGCTCGAGCAGGCCGATCAGGTTCTCCGAGCTATCACCTTTCAGGCGGCGTGCTTCGTCGTACAATTTACGAAACTGCTTCTCGGTGATGTTGCCGTAATAGGCTTTCAGCTTTTGCTTGGCGCGCAGCTGCTGGCCGAAATCCGACAGTTTCTTGCGGGCCTGGCCGTGCTGGCCGGGGCCGTAGGAACGGCGGTTAACAGGGTCCTTGGCGCGACCCCAGAGGTTCTCACCCAGACGGCGGGAAATTTTGTATTTTACGGCATGACGTTTGCTCATTAGTAACACTCCAACAAAGTTCTATTCCCAGAAACAGGCCGAGGGCCCTATTGACAACTTCCGGCGGAGGGGAATATGCGCTCACGAGCCGAAAGGAGGCGGGAACATAGCGATTCCGCCCTTCCAGTCAAGCAAAAAGCAGCTCAGGCGCACGCGTTCTGGGGCCTGACGCAAAACGGGCGCCGCGATGGGCGCCCGCTGATCGCATGCGTGATCGTTACTTTACAGCGCCGCTGCCTGCTCGGGCGATTTGGCGGCCTGTACTTTTTGCGCAAACTGGCCGTCCTGCTGGCCGGCCTGACGCATCTGCGCTTCCATCGCCGCGGCTTCCTGTGGGCTGACGCTATTCATGTACGAGGGACCCGCCTGAAGCGCAGCCATTTTTTGCTGAGTTTCCAGCGCGCTTACTTCCTGCTGGCGTTTTTCAACCGCATGGCCGACCGCACCGGCCGCCGCCACGCCACCAAGCACCAGCGCCGCACGCGGGTGATGCTTGATCGCATTGAGCGAACCGCCAACCGCCCAGCGGGTTGCTTTCACGGCAAAGGTAAAAGGCAGCTCAATAATGCTTGCAGTTTTTTTGAGTACCCAACCGGCCTGCCTCTGGCCCGGGATATTGAAATTCACCGGCTTGGGCATGCTGTGCGATGCCGAACCCCAACCCCAGCCTTTGCCTTTCAACGGATCGCCGAAGGCTTTGATCGCATCGAGCCCGTCGTGGCGAACCACACTTCCAAGCTGGCGTATCTCATCAAGAGTTTTCATGAATGATTCCTAACGTTAAGCCAGTTGACGCGCCCTATCGAGCGCCGTGCCTTGCGCCTCGGCAGTGCTGGCCTGGATGCTGGACGACGCCTGGTTCATGGCCGAGCCGTGAGCCGGGAAATTGTATTTGTTGTCAGCGCCGTATGCGCCCGTGTTGATATTGATGTTCGCCGCAGCCGCCTGCTGCGCATAGGCCGCTGCCACCTGCGCGTCCATGATCGTTGCGGTGCCTTTCTCGTGGTAGACACGTTCTGCGGAGTTCAGGCCGCCTTTAACGCCGCCAACCAAGCCGTTAATTGTAGCCACTAAAGGCCCGCCGATAAAGGCTGAAACAGCAGCGCCGCCGCCGAAACCGAGAACTGCCCCGCCAATGATACCCAGAAGACCCGCGCCTGCAAAAGCAAAAGCAAGGCCAACGGCACCCAAGGCGCCGGCTACTAACATCGTACCGAGATACCCTTTGAGCGCCCCTGTGGCTGCCCCGCCGACAGTTCCGGCCGTGGTGGCACCTACCCCGCTAAGCGTGGTGTGGCGTACTGGCATGATCGTTTCGTCTTGCATAACATTTACCTTGGTTCAAAGCGAATTCCTTACCTTGCAGGATAGCACGGTTCCGCGTCCAGTTAAGTGAAGCTTTTATGACAATACCCTCGGCACAATGCAGGGAAATCAGCCGCTTAAGGCGTTTATGCCTTGGCCGGGCTGGCGCTTTTCGCCGGGATGCCCGGCGTCGGCGTCGCCTGCGGCTGGCCAGAAAGCTCGGCCAATTCAATCTTGTCGCTCACTGCGCCAACACTAACCTTGCGCGCAACCATCGCCGCGATGGCCAGACCGGCTACCGTTGCACCAAGACCGCCGATGCCTTTATCCGCCTCGGGATTGCCCGTCGCCCCTTTCAACGCGCCCTTGCTGCCGTTAATCGCACCGGCGACCACGGCCCCGGCACCCAGCGACATCATCAGCCGCTCGCCCATCGAATCGGGATTGGCCACGCGGCTCGTCAGTTCCTCGCCGCCTAACGCCATGGTAATCGGCCGGGCAGCGCTTGTGGCTTGCAGCAGGAACATCACCCCGCCCCACATCACCGTGCCGGAAATCAGTTTCATCGGGTTCAGCGCGCCGCCGATAAAGCCAAGCGGTGCCCGCACCAGCGAGCCTAAAAACCCCTGCGCCGCCTGCTGGCCGGTGGCCATGGCCTGATTGGCCATTTGCTGCGGCATATTGGCTACCTGCTGGGGTATAGTGGCGAGTGATTGACCAAACATGATTAGGCTCCTCTGCTCCACTGAGCGGATTGTTCGTTACGGACGCGGTCTTGCCAGTCGGTATTATTTTCACGCTGTTGTTGTTGGAAACGGTCGAAGTTAAAATTGGTTTTGTATTCGTTGAAGTCCTTCACATCGCGGTAGCTCGGCACATGGCGGCCGCTCGTGCGCGCCTCGACCGCATCTTCTTTCTGTTCGTTTTCGCGGGCCTTCTTGATGCCGCCGGTCAGCGTACCGACCACCCCGCCAAGCACCATGCCGCCGACCGGAATCAACAGCATGCTGAGGAAAAAAGCGCCCGCAAAGCCGCCGAACCCCATCGCAATCGTGCCCACCACCGTGGTGCCCATTGCAACGAAAAACCCAAGCCGTCCACCATCGGCAATACCGTCGATGCCGCCTTTTACTGTTCCGTGGATGAATTCGCCCAACGTGCGCAGGGCACGCAATTCGCGCTTTTTCATGCGCTCGGCACGCGTCGCGGCTTCAGCCTGCGCTTGCGCTTTTTTCGCCTGTTTCTCGGCTTTGGCCTTGGCTTCCGTTTCCTCGGTATCGGGCACAATTTTCTCCTGCGCCGATGCGTTGCCGCCGGCGGGAGCTGCTTGAGGGCCTGGATTGCGTGCCTGGTTTTCCATTAGATTCCTTCAGCCTCCACTATAGCGAAAAGCCGTTGCAACCATTGTGAAGCTTTTGTGACATTTCCCCGCGGCGACGGACAAAAAACCTAGCCGATCAGCGCCCGCAGCATACCACGCCAGGTGGCCACTTCCTGTGTCGTCAGCCCGGCGCGCATCAGCGTCGCGCGGATATTGCGCCACATGCCGTCTTTCTTTTCAGGCACACGCCAGAAATTCGCCGCATCGAGCCCGGCTTCTAGCTGAGCAAATAAGCCGTGCAACGCCTCGCGCGTAGCGGGTTCGGGCATTTCAGTCGCCGGCGCCTGCGACGGATTGCGGCTGAATAATGCTTCCGGCGCGGCGCTCGAGAACCATTCATGCGCCACCACCACCACCGCCTGGCCGAGATTCAGGCTCGGATATTCCGGCGCGACCGGAATCGTCAGCACCGCATCGGCCAACGCGACATCCTCGTTTTCCAGCCCGGTACGCTCAGGCCCGAACAAAATGGCCGTTCGCTGCCCCTGCATCACGCGCTGGCGGGTTTCCTGCATCGCGCCACGCACCTCCATCACCGGCATGTGCACCGCCCGCGCGCGCGCCGTGGTTGCCAGCACGAACTGGCAATCGGCCACCGCCTCGGCGGCAGTGTCAAATAGCTGCGCGTTATCGAGAATATCGATTGCTTTGCCCGCTGTGTCGGCCGCTTTAGGGTTGGGCCAGCCGTCGCGCGGGGCCACCAGCCGCAACTCGCCCAGGCCAAAATTGGCCATGGCCCGCGCCACCGCGCCGATATTCTCGCCCATTTGCGGGCGAAGCAGAATAATGCAGGGAGGGCTCAATTGTCATCCTACTGTCATAGAAAAGCTGCTAGTTCCTAGCGTCATGAAACCAGAAACACAAGCATCCCCCATCGCCCCGCAATGGCGCGTTGCCCCTGCCCCGGTCGAACTTCCACGCCCGCCGGCCATCGTCTTCGACGGGCCGGTACCCGACGGGTCGCCGAGCCCGTATCTCGGCCCGGTGGTTACACGCGTCACGCCCGAGCAGCAAATGCGCCGCTGGCATGCAGGCAACGAGCAGCGGTTGCAAGAGTCGGTCGAAGGGCTGTTCAACGGCACCGCGACGTTTGGTGACGTTCTGGCTGCCGGTTTCGATGCGCAGGTTAGCGAAAGCATGATGGACGTCGCGCCCGGCGATAATCTCTCGCCCACCCCTTGGCAAAGCCCAACCGAGCGCCTGCAACGCGAGCATCGCCGTTTCTAGCCATGGTGACGAATATTTCCTACAGCGCCAATTACGACAATCTCACCAGGCTGGTGCAAGATTTCATTCTGCCGCGCATCCACGAAGCGCGGGTGGCGCACATCGCCATGCCGGAAGGCAGCGAACGCTGTTATCTCGATCTGCGGAACGAATATCTCAACGCAGCCTTTGGCAAATCGCTACCAACGCTACTTACTTATGCGGAATCGATTGCCCGAGAGCCCAAGAAATTTACCAAAACGCTTAAGCCCGCATTAATCAAAAAAATACAGTCCGTATTGCATGATCCAGAGGGTCAGCTTCGTGAAATGCCATGTGTGCAACGCCGGGAAGAACTTACCTATACCGGACGCCTCCAGCATGCCACCAGCCCGGCGATCATTCTCGATAGCCCGCAAAGCCCGCATTGGCTTCAGGCAATTGAAATGTTGATAGCATACGACGTGGAGCACAACGCCAACTTACTGCGCTCGCAACTGGGCAGTGAATTTGAAATGCTGTTGGTTCGCGCCCTTAAAATGTCGCGCGGCACTGCCGACATGCGTGTGCCCGGCCTGCGCGGTTAGCCCTTCGCCTTACGCTTCATTAAATGGTAGCTGATCGCATCGTAAAGCGCGTTGTAGGAGGCATCGATCACGTTATGGCTCACGCCGATCGTCGTCCAGCTTTTGCCAGAATCGTCACGGCTTTCAATCATCACACGGGTTAGCGCCGCGGTTGCTTCGCCCGGTGTCAGAATCCGCACTTTATAATCCGCCAGATGCATCGATTGCAATTGCGGGTAATGCGGCAGCAGCGCCTTGCGAAGTGCCGCGTCCAGCGCATTCACCGGGCCGTTGCCTTCGGCCACCGTCATGGCTGGTTCGCCCTTCACCACCAGTTTTACCGTCGCTTCCGACATGGTGATGCGCTTGCCCTTGGCGTTGATGCGCCGCTCGTCGAGCACGCGAAAACTTTGCAGCTCGAAGTAATGCGGCACGGCGGCAAGCAACTGGCGCGCCATCAGCTCAAAACTCGCTTCGGCATCTTCATACGCATAGCCAAGCGCTTCGCGTTCCTTCACGGCTTTCACCAGTTCACCGATCCGCTCGTCATCCTCCGCCACGGTGAGGCCCATCTGCTGCAACCGGCTAAGGATATTCGCCCGGCCCGCTTTATCCGACACCAAAATCAGTCGCTGGTTACCCACCGTCGCCGGATCGATATGTTCGTAGCTGGACGAGTCCTTGTTCATGGCGCTTACATGCAGCCCACCTTTGTGCGCGAACGCGCTGGCGCCGACATACGCCGCATGCCGGTTGGGCGCGCGGTTGAGCCGTTCATCGACCAGCCGCGACAGGCGCGTCAGCTGCCCCAGCTGCTTTTCCGAAATGCCGGTTTTAAACCCCATTTTCAGCATCAGCGTCGGGATGATTGCGATCAGGTTCGCGTTCCCGCAACGCTCGCCGATGCCGTTGA
>DITH01000100.1 GCA_002422745.1 Alphaproteobacteria bacterium UBA6189 | reverse complement strand
CATCCAGCCGCCCGGTCACCCGGTCGTCGAACCGCGCGCCGAGGTTAATCATCACGTCGCATTCGCTCATGCCCATATTGGCTTCGAGCGAACCATGCATGCCCGGCATGCCGAGAAATTGTTTGTCATTACCCGGAAAGGCGCCGAGCCCCATCAGCGTCGTGGTGCAGGGAAAGCCCGTCATCCGCACCAGCTTAGCCAGCGATTCGCAGGCATCGGCACCGGCATTTACCACCCCGCCGCCAACGAAAAACAACGGGCGGCGGGCTTTGGCCATCAGCTCCACCGCGCGCTCGATCGCCCGCGCATCGGGTTTTTTCACCGGCTTGTAACTTTGCCGTCCCACCGTTTTAATGCCGTGATACGCCCCCGCTGCGTTCAGCACATCTTTGGGGATGTCAACCAGCACGGGACCCGGACGGCCACTGCGCGCCACATGGAACGCTTCGTTCAGAATCCGTCCCAGATCGTTCACGTTCTTCACCAGATAATTATGCTTGGTGGCCGAGCGGGTGATCCCCACGATGTCGGCTTCCTGGAACGCATCGGTGCCGATCAGGTGGGTCGGCACCTGGCCGGTAATACATACCAACGGAATCGAATCCATCAGCGCGTCGGTCAGCGCCGTTACCATATTGGTCGCGCCGGGGCCCGAGGTCACCAGCACCACGCCCACCTTGCCGGTGGAGCGCGCGTAGCCCTCCGCCGCGTGACCTGCCCCCTGCTCGTGGCGCACCAGAATATGGCGTAATTTATTTTGCTTAAACAGCGCATCATACACCGGCAATACCGCCCCGCCGGGATAGCCGAATACCACATCGGTGCCATTATCCAACAGCGACTGAATCACCATCTCCGCGCCGGTCAATTCCCGTGCCCCATCGCGTGCCGGGGCTTGCTCGCCTTTACGCGCCGGGCGTGGTGCCGCTTTCGACGGTTCACCCTGTCCCATAAAATCCTCGGCGCTCAGGCGCACATGGCGGGTTTTCGCTTCCTTCAGCAAGGTGAGCTGGTGCTTGGCGGGAATCAGCGCCCATTGGCTTACGGCGCCCGGCGTCACGCCGCAAATATCGGCCACCGCGTTGGTGCCGCCGAACATAGCAATGATTTTTTCTTTCTGGTCCATAGGGGCGCTTGTTTAGGTTATCTAAACAGATATTTCAAGCGCAAAATCGTTTAGATATCTAATGATGCCTAATGGCGCCGCACCGCTTTAGTGGCCAACCGCTCCTGATCGTCAAATAATTCCATCACCTGGCGAACCTCGGGTGCATAAAACTGACGTTCGTTTTCCTCGGGCCCATAAAGCCCTTCGGGCTTTTTCACCAGCCGGATCGTCTGATGGTACAGCGCGCGTGATGCATGCATCACGGTCTCGGCCCATGCGTTCATGGCATCGATATCGTCCGGCGCGGGCTGCGGGTGCTTACGCAGCACGACATCATTGGCCCGCTTATAAAGCAGCGGCAGGATGTACGGCTGATCCTGCCGGTAGATCTCCATATTCTTCAGCAGGGTCGTCAGTACCCCGGCGGCAAGCGGCTTTAAGTCGTTCTCTACGTCATGGTCACTCAGATTCGCCAGCGCATGCCCGGTTTCCGCCGCATAGTGCATATAGGCTTTGCTAAAGGGCGAGTCATACGCACCATCGGTCATTTCCAGCATCATGCCTTTGGTCACGACAAAACTATCGTGCAGATGCTGGCATTTCTCCTCCGCTTCCTTTAACTGCACCAGCGCCTGGCGATTCGTGTCGAAGCACCCGGCATCCAGCAATTCTTCCCCGAGCGATTGACGGAAATAGCCAAGGTAATTGCGCAGGTACAACAAATTGCTTGGCTCGTCACAGCCCAGAAAAACATCCTCGCACACCTGGTTCACAATAGCGTCCGCACGCCGCGCAACGCTAATCATACTGCGTTGCTCTGCCAGGTTATTCTCAATCAGCACCTGCATGTCGTGCGTTTGGTCCGTTGCACGCTCGAGTGTGCCCATGCCCCTCCATAAGTTCTGCCGCAACTCCTTCGTTGCCTGGGCAACCGGCAGCTTTTTCAACGACTCGACATGTTCTCTCCATGCGGCCTCTGTTTGCATGTCGGCCATTTCCTGCGCATGGCCCAGCGCATTCTGGATAATCTCGCCCATATAATCCGGCACGCCGGCCACTTTACATTCCATGTCTTCCAGCATTATTTTACTATGAAGCAGACCAAGCAGATCACCGCGCTGGGTAACAGCATGGTCCACCATGCCAACAAGCTCTCTCACGCGATGATTATACGCTGCCGTCGCTGCCTTCCCGCTAAGACCGCGTTCCACCAGCTCAATGCCCGCCACATGGTTGGCGCGCTTCTTAATCCATAAAAGACTCGGATGCGCTGATCCTTCTTCGATATCAAGTTTCTCATTGGTGAGAATTTCCTCGTATGTGCGCCGTGCAAAGGTTTCGATACTGTGTATCTCTTCCGGCGTGAACTCCGTTTTTCCCTGAAATACGAGGGACATAATATCTTCCGGCACATCCTCTGCCATCATGGCAAGCTCGGTCAGCCGATCCGTAGCGCCCTGGGAGCGCGCCCTAACTTCGGCACGCAGCATCTGATATGCATCGATAAGTAGCGCGTAATAATCCACGATAGCGTTGATCTCATCCGCCTCCTCGGGCGTGAGCTTGCCACGACCAGCCAGTAGCGGCAGCGCTTCCTTCACGTAATGCTGCAGATAATCCAGGCCGAGCTGGGCCTGCGTTTCATCGTTGGTAAAGAAATATAGCCGGGCAATTTCATCTTCCGCATAGTCGAACAGCGCTCTACTCAGCTCTTGGGGGCTGCTCACATTACCCAACCGGCGCATTAATCGCAGGCGCTGCTGGTCGACCTGCGCCACATCCTGACTGGTCAACGACACAGGAGGTGTATTCCGGTCAGCGGGCGAAGTGACGTATTGCCGCACATAGGCGGCGAACGCACGATCAGCTTTGGCCTGCGCTTCTTCCAGCGTATCCATAAACGCGTTTTCCCACGTTGCGGGCGTCGGCACGTGATCCATCGATACCATAGCATCCTCTCTCATGAAGCGCCTGATTACCAGTCACTGCAGGAGAACTGTGTGAAGAGT
>DITH01000085.1 GCA_002422745.1 Alphaproteobacteria bacterium UBA6189 | reverse complement strand
CCGCCCGCTTTCGGCCCGGTGCCGGATAATCCCTCGCCGCCAAAAGGCTGCACGCCCACCACCGCCCCGGTCATGGCGCGGTTCACGTAGCGGTTGCCCACCGGCAGGGCGGCGAGGATGGTATCGACCTGCGCGCGTAGCCGGGTTTGCAGCCCGAAGGTAAGACCGTAGCCGCTAGCGGCAATCGTTTCGAGCAGTGTGGTCAGCGCCTTGGCTTTGTACGTCACCATATGCAGCACGGGGCCGAATTGCTCGCCACCGATCTGCGCGAGCGACTGCAACCCGAACAGGGCAGGCGGCACGAACGTCCCATGCACGCCGGGCGCAGCGTCGAGTTGATGATACCAGCGGGCCAGCCCTTCCATCGCATCGCAATGGCTGAGCAACTGGCGCTGGGCCTCGGCATCGATCACGGGGGGGATGTCGGTCGCAAGGTCGTGCGGATCGCCGAGGCGGAGTTCCTTCATGGCGCCGATCAGTAATTCCTTAAGCGGCGCGGCAATTTCCTCCTGCACAAACAAGACGCGCAGGGCCGAGCAGCGTTGCCCGGCCGAGCCGAAGGCGGAGGCGATAATGTCGTCGACCGCCACTTCGAGCAGGGCCGAACTATCGACGATCATGGCGTTGAGCCCGCCGGTTTCGGCAATCAGCGGCACGATCGGCCCATCCTTCGCGGCCAGCGCGCGCTGGATATGTTTGGCCACCTGGGTGGAGCCGGTGAAACAGACGCCGGCGATGCGCGGATCGGCCACCAGCGCCGCGCCGACCTCACCTTCGCCCACGGCCAGCTGCAGCACCTCCGGCGGCACCCCGGCTTCATGCAACAACGCCACCGCATCGGCTGCAATCTGCGGCGTTTGCTCGGCCGGTTTGGCGATCACGCTATTGCCGCTGACCAATGCTGCCGATACCTGGCCGAGGAAAATTGCCAGCGGGAAATTCCACGGGCTGATACAGACAAACACGCCGCGCCCATGCAGGGTGAGGATGTTGCTTTCGCCCGTCGGGCCAGGCAGCACATGGGGGGCAAATAGCCGCTCGGCCTCGACCGCATAATAGCGCAGGAAATCGACGGCTTCGCGGATTTCGGCGATACTGTCGGCATAGGTTTTTTTCGCCTCACCCATGCAGCGCGCGATGAAAAATGCACTGCGCTCTTCCAGCAAGTCGGCTGCTTTAAGCAGAATCGTGGCGCGTTGGGCAACCGGCTTGCGGTCCCATCCGCGAAAGGCGGTATCGGCCCGGGCGACCATGGCGGCAATAGCATCGGGCGCAATTGGCGCAGGAGACGTGGTTTCAGAGAAAGCCGCCAGCTCCGCCGCGACTGCCGCCAGAAACGGTGCGCGCAGGCTGTGGTAGCCGAAATCGATGCCGCGCGGGTTGCGACGGCTGGGCCCGTAGAGCCGGACGGGAAGGGGGATGGCCGCGTTCGGCGCGCCATGCAGCGCATCGGCCAGCGTGATGGGACTTTGGGTTAACGCATCGACCGGCGTGGCGCGATCGAGCAGCAGATGCACAAAGGACGTATTCGCGCCGTTCTCGAGCAAGCGGCGGATGAGGTAGGCGAGCAGATCCTGATGCGCGCCGACCGGGGCATAAATCCGCACGCGGTGTTTTGTCTCGCGTAGGCCGGAGGCCGCGCCGCTGGCGGCAGGGGTAGCCGCGGCAGGCGGCGAAGGGGGGGTAAGCCCCCCTTGGGGTGATACTAACTGATCGTGGAGACTTTCGCCCATGCCATGCAGCCGCTGGAATTCATACGGCTGGTCGCCCGCCAGCTGTTCGATAGTCGCCACGGTGAGCGCGTTATGGGTGGCAAATTGCGGGTACAGATGCTGCGGAAAGCGCAGCAGCACCTCGGCGCAGGCAAGGTAGGACAGATCGGTATATTCCTTGCGCGTAAACACGGGATAGCCGTCGAGCCCCATCACCTGCGCATGTTTGATCTCGCTATCCCAGTACGCCCCCTTCACCAGGCGCACGGGAATGCGGCGGCCCAGCGATTGCGCCAGTTCGCCCAGCATTTCAGCGACATGGACGGCGCGCTTCTGGTACGCCTGCAGCACAAAGCCGATCCCTTCGAACCCGGCAAACTCCGGGTCGGTCAGCAGCGCGTGATACAGCTCGAGTTGGAGTTCCAGCCGGTTGGCCTCCTCGGCATCGAGCGCCACGGCAATGCGGTGCTGCATGGCCCAGCGCACAATATCTTTCAGGCGCGGCAATAGCTCGGCCATCACCCGGTCGCGCTGGGTAACGCTATAGCGCGGATGCAGCGCCGACAGCTTGACCGAAATGCCCGAGCGGGCATAGAGATCGTCGTGCGTTTGCACGGCAGCAATGGCAGCAATAGCATCGCGGTAGGCAGCAATATAGGCCTGCGCCTGGGCATCGGTCCGTGCCCCTTCACCGAGAATATCGTAGGAGAAAACATAGCCTTTGCGGGCCTCGCCGCGCGCGTTTTTCAGCGCTTCGCCGATCGTTTCGCCCATGACGAACTGACCGCCCAGAAAACGCATGGCCGAGCGCAGCGCCTGGCGAATCACCGGCTCGCCGGACCGTTTGATCAGCTGGCCGAACCAGGCCGTCATCGATTCGCCCTTATCGAGCCCAAGCACGCCACCCGTAAGCATCAACGCCCAGGTGGAGGCATTGACCATGGTTGATTCGCTATGGCCGAGATGCTGCTTCCAGTTGCCGGTGGCGAACGTGTCCTCAATCAGCTGGTCGGCGGTTTGCGCATCAGGGATGCGCAGCAAGGCTTCAGCCAGGCACAGCATGGCAATGCCTTCCTTGGTCGACAACCCGTAGGATTGCAAAAACGCCTCGACGGTAGAGCCCGCCCCCTCGCTGCGCTGCCGGGTGATGTAACGGGCAGCGCGGGCCTGGATGGCTGCATCCTGCGCCAGCATGGGGCGTGTACGCGTTAGCAGCTGCGCGACAGCGGCCGATTCGTCGGCCAATGCGTGGGTACTGATCGTAGCAATCGCGGCGGTAATATCCATGCGCCGCAGCTTGGCCAGCCAGCGCGCAAAAGTAAAGTGGGGATGCATGCATGCCGCCAGTTGCCAAATCGGCTGGCCCATGCAAGCTAGCGCCATGCGAATCCTTGCCATGCTCCTGCTGCTCGGCTGCGCCCTGCCGGCGCAGGCGAAGGACATCACCCTCCTCAATGCCAGCTACGATGCCACGCGCGAACTTTATGCCGAGTATAACCCACTCTTCGCCGCCGACTGGAAAGAACAGACCGGCGAAACCGTCCGTATCCGCATGGCGCATGCCAGCTCAGGTGGGCAGGCGCGCGGCATTATCGAGGGTCTGCCGGCCGATGTCGCCACGCTGGCGCTGGGCTACGACCTCGACGCCATCGCCCGCGCCGGGCGCATCGACGCCGAATGGCGCGACGCGTTTGCCCATTACGCCGCGCCCTATCGCTCGACCATCGTGCTGCTGGTGCGGCGTGGAAACCCGAAACAGATCCACGATTGGGCCGATATCGCGAAACCTGGCGTCAAGGTAATGACGCCAAACCCGAAAACTTCCGGCGGCGCGCGCTGGAATTATCTGGCCGCGCTGGCCTATGCCGATACCCTGCCCGCCAAGGACGCCGACGCCTTCATGCAGGGCTGGATTAAAAACGTGCTGATGTTCGACACCGCCGCCCGCGCCGCCACCACCAATTTCGTTCGGCGCCGCCAGGGCGATGTGCTGATCACCTGGGAAA
>DITH01000123.1 GCA_002422745.1 Alphaproteobacteria bacterium UBA6189 | reverse complement strand
TGTTCTACGATCCGATGATCGCTAAATATTGCACCCATGCGCCGACCCGCGAACAGGCGATCGATCTGATGGTCGATCAGCTGGGCGATTATGTTATCCAGGGCATCGCGCACAACACCAGCTTCCTGCAGGCCGTGCTCAGCCATGAGCGGTTCCGCAAAGGCGACATCTCGACCAATTTCATCGAGAAAGAATGGCCCGCGGGCTTTACCGGCGCCGAGCTTTCCACCGAAGCACAGAAAGTCTGTATGGCGGTAGCGGCGTTCTGTTCGCTGCGCGATATCGAGCGCTCGGCGCAGGTGTCGGGCCAGCTACCAGGCCGCACGCCGCCGATCGGTGCGCGCTGGATCGTCACGCTCGCCGGTAACTCGGTGAGCATTTATGCCCGCAAAAAAGATTACGGCTACGATATTTCTTACGATGACGGGATGATCGTGATTCGCTCCAACTGGAAACTGGGCCGCCGCCTGTTCCAGGGCACGGTCAATGGCCGCCCGGTGTCAGTGCGGGTCACACCGCTGGCCGAAGGCTACCAGCTGAATTATGCCGGTGCCGAGGTAAAGGCGACGCTGCGCACCATCCGCGTGGCAGAGCTGGCGCAGTATATGCCGGTGCGCGAAAGCACCGTGTCGCAATTTGAAGTCACCGCGCCGATTGCCGGGCTGATTTCGGCGATCCATGTGGCGGCAGGCGAAACGATTCGTGCCGGGCAGCAGCTTTTTGTGATCGAGGCAATGAAAATGGAAAACATCATCTATGCCGATCACGACGCCACGGTAAAGGAAGTGCATGTCGATGCCCCGGCCAGCGTTACGGCAGGGCAGTTGGTGATCGAGTTTGAAGATACCAGCGCGACGGCACCGGCCACCGGCAAGGAAGCCGCTTAAACGTTCTTTAGCAATTCTGCGGCGCGGGTAGGCATAGCATCGAGCGCGCCGTCGGGCTGTTCACCGGCCCCCAGCGGGCCAATCGCCACCCGGCCATCCTGCACCCAGAGATATATCGGCGTGCCGCCCATCGGTTTTCCGGCAGCGAGCGGCCGTTCCTGCTCGTAATCGTAGCTGATGCCGGGGATGGTATAGAATCGATTAAGCACCGATTCCTCGTCGATATTGATCCAGGTGAGGGGTGTGCCGTCGGTCAGTTGCGTGCGGTAATCGTGGTTGCGCATGCTATTCTTGCACAGGGTGCAGGCGGTACTGCCGACGACCAGTAACCCATCGGGAATGGGGTCGGCCTGATTGCCGATGCGATAGAGTTCTGCGCAGCGCGATTCATGATCCATGAAAAAACTATACGGGTTTTGTGCCGAATCGCAACCCTATGGCGCGAGGCTGATGACGCCATGCAAATGCAACTGAACCAGTAGCGGCTGCAAGGCTAAGCCCTGAATCACGTCGTGATCGCCCTCGACATGGCTGAACAGGTGCCGCCCGAGCGATTCGAATTTATAGGCGCCGCAGGAGGCAAGCGGCGCATCGGCCGCGACATAAGCGCGGATTTCGTGGGCGGTGAGGGGGCGCAGGGTGAGGCGGGCAGTGTAGTGATGGCTCCACAGCACTTCCTCGCCGCGGGCCAGCACAATGCCCGAATGCTGGAAGTGGGTTTTACCCGCCAGCAGCGCCAGTTGCGCTTCGGCCTTCGGGTAAGTGCCCGGCTTCGACAGGATGGTACCGTCCAGCTCGCACATCTGGTCGGCGCCGATCGTGTAGGCATCGGGCTGGTCGATGCTGACACTGAGGGTTTTGGCACGGGCCAGGCTTAATGCCTGCTCGGGGATCGGTGCATGGGCGACGGTGGCTTTCAGCGCGTCTTCATCCACCCCGGAAGGCTGTACGCTGAAATGCAGCCCGACATTCTTCAGCATCTGCTGGCGAATAACGGAGCCGGAGGCGAGGATGATCGGGGCGTGGTGCTGCAGCATTACATCGACTCATTTCTACGGACGCGTGGGGCAGGCGACGTACGCGGCCTGCCATCGCCGCATATAAATGAGTTTTTATCAGGTGGCTATGGGTTTAACCGATATCGCTCGAGGTGATGAGCTGCATCACTTCCGCGCGCGAACGGGCGTCGCTTCGGAAGCGGCCGCGCATTTGCGAGGTCACGGTGGTGGTGGCCGATTTATGCACGCCACGGGTGGTCATGCATTCATGCTTGGCGTCGATAATCACGGCGATACCCTTGGGCTCCAGCGCGCGCTCGATGCAATCGGCGATCTGCTTGGTCATGATCTCCTGCGTTTGCAGGCGCTTGGCGAACACGTCGAGCAGGCGGGCCAGCTTACTGATGCCGACGACTTTTTTATCGGGCAGGTAGGCGATGTGCGCGCGGCCGATGATGGGCACCATGTGATGCTCGCAATGCGATTCGAAATCCATGTTTTTGAGCAGCACGATTTCGTCGTAATCGGCGACTTCCTCGAAGGTTTTGGCGAGGATGTCGTCGGGGTTTTCCTCGTACCCGGCATAGAATTCGCGGTAGGCGTCGATCACGCGCTGCGGGGTGTCGAGCAGCCCTTCGCGCGCCGGGTCGTCGCCCGCCCAGCGGATGAGGGTACGCACCGCCTCTTTCGCCTCCTCAGGTGAGGGGCGGGTGCTGGTGGAGGGCGTGTTCGCGCGGATGGCGCGGGGGGCGGCGGACATGGGGGCTTCCTTCTACGACAAATCTCGCGCTGCTATATACGCCAGATCGGCAGGAATGCAAGGAAAAGCGCGCGAAGCACTAGCCGCGCGATGGCAGGGGGATGTCCGATTCGCGGATCAGCTCTTTGGGCTTATCCATACTGGCGATGGCATTGCCGCTGCGATCGGTAAAGGCGGTATCGAGATCGACCGCTTCACCACCGCGGATACTGGGGCTGAGGGAAGCCACCGCATCGGCAAGGTTTTTCGGCGACGCGGGTGATCCCACCTGTTCTTGCGGCGGCTGGTACTTCAACTGCGCGCCATCGACATTCGCGCCAAGAGCGGCCAGTTCGTTGGGGTGGGTGATCAGCCGCCCGTCAACCTCTACGTTATGCAGCACTGCGCCGCTGAGGTTCACCCCGGCCAGCTCGGTGCTTTTGAACGTCACATTGCTCAAGCTCGCGCCCGAGAAATCGACATCCTGCAGGTTGGTGCCGTCGAACGTTACCTCCTGCCAATGCGAGCCGGTAAGTTTGCTGGCCATCGACAGGGTGGATGCGCCGAACTGGGCGTTTCGAATCACTGCGCCTTCCTGCGCCTCAAGCTGCAGGATGCGGGTTGCCGTATCGACCGTGAGCCCGTCGATCGTGGCGCGGCCGATGGTGACATTGGCGACCACCCCCTCGAGATGTAAGCCATGCACCGTGGTGGCACTGGCATCCGGCTCGGTGGAGCCAATGGTGATCTGTCCGCCGGTTTTGATATCGGCAAAGCGCACATCGCGGAATTCGCCGCCGACCAGTTGCACCTGGCGGTCGATCCCCTCAAACGTGCAGCCCTCCACCAGCGCCGCTTCGCCTTTGACATATTCGTCGAACGTGTCGGCCGGGTGGAAATGCACGTTATAAAATTTGGTGCCATCGAAACGCGGATGGGTATCGAGTTCGGCAAAGAAGGTGCTGATCGCTTCTTCGCCGATCTGGGCCGATTCGCGTTCGCCCGCATCGGGCACATGCGGCGTGTAATCGCCGCGTTCCATGGCATCATTCACCGCCTGGGTTAGGCGCTCGCGGCTTTCGCCTTGCGGCTTGAAGCCTTCACGCGTCATCCGCATATCGCGGATATCCATGCCGCTGAAATCCATGAAGTTGCGGGCGTTCCAGTCGCCGCGGGCGATGCCGCTGTCACGCGCCTGCTGGTTGATCTCGGGCGACAGGCAGGCGCGCAGGTAATCTTCCTGGGTGAAAAGGCTGCGGCCCTCGGCCCCGGCGAACTGGCGGGCCATGGTCATGGCCTGCTCGCGCAAGGGGCGTAGCGGGTCGGTGGCGGCGAGGGAGGGTTCCTCTACCATGCCGACGTCGCGTTTTGCTGGTTCCTGCACTATTTTACCGGTGCGCGCCACATCACCCCATGGCGCGACGAGATCGCGCACCGATTTCAGGAGATCGTTGGATATTGATTTCTCAGCCATGCTCCAAATTACCATGCATTTGATTAATTCTTGGTTAACGTCGCCGGGGACGCCTATAGCCGGCAAATAGGATGAGTAGCGTCGACCTGGAGCCAACCGCGCGCAAAACGTCCATTCAGTGCGCCGGTGGAGAATTACCTAAAATGCCATCTAATTTCTTAATAAATACCCCATCAAATTTTCCGGCAAAATTCTTTACAATTTTAACTTTCCCTTAACCCGAGATGCGTAGAACTGGTGGAAACCCACACGGCATCAGACCGTGAAAAAACCAACGCCGTCACAAACCACGTTGTTACCACACCAACTAACCGAGCCAGTGACGCACAATGAGTTTTGGGGAGAGCACAGGGAAAAAGCCTGGCGAGTGGGATGGCGACTATGCCATGCCGACGCCACAGGCCTTTGAAGCGGCGTACGCTGCGGTTGGCGCGTGGAAGCATAAGGTTGCTCAGTCCGGGGAAACGACTGAGGCTGCCGCGGCTTTAATGAAAAAGCTCGATTTGCCGCCGAAAAACAGCGAGGTTGAGCTGGTGCAGGAAGCGGCGAAAGCTTCGGTGCAGGGGATTCCTTCCGAGGTGCGTGCGCAGATTCCCGCCGAGATCATTCAGGCGATCCTCACCAGCCGTACGTACGAACAATTGGGCGAGCACACACATCATCTGAACGAGCTGATCGAGCAGCTGCTCGCCGCCGAACATTCGACCCATAAAGCCGTCCACGCGACGGAAATGTCGGAAGAAGAACAGCGGAAGAAGTTGCAGCAAGCGATTGATAAGAACTTCGAGAAGATGGATAAGCTCTCGCAACGGTTGGATAAGTATAAAACGGATGAAGAGCGCGCCGAAGAAGAAAAACTGAAAAAAGCAGTGCGGGAAGCAAGCACGCCTGAAGAGAAACACCAGGCCCAACGTGCATTGAATGCGCATTATAACACTCTAGCTCCAGAGATAGGCGCGCGTGCGGGTGCAGCGAACGATAGTGAAGGTGTTAATGATGCAGGTGAGTTAACAAGCCAATCAACAAAAATGAAAGCGCAATTGGAAGAATATGATAGTATTAGTAATAAGAGAGTAGAGTCTAGTATTAATAATCCTAGCATACGTGGTGGCCAAGATATTTCTGAACTTGAAACCGGCCAGTTGAATGCGCCGCTTGTTCAAGCCGCATTAGATAACACTTCGACCGCTAAAACACGTTTCTAGCGACGGGTGTTACTTCCATTACGTCCCGCGATCTCGCGAGAAGAAGGGGTCGGCGCGGGGGCAGGTGGGCAGGGCCCAAACAAGCCCACTTCGTTTTGCACCGGGAACCCTTGCCCGGCATCTACCCGGCCTTGAACAAAGCCCGTCAAAAAAGCATCACGCGGATCATACTGACGACCGGGCTGGTAAATATTTTTTACGGTCGGGCAATAACCGCTTTGTACTTGCTCGGGCGTAGCCCCAAACTCTACCGACATCGGCACTTGTACATGCGGCGAGTTGGGGTTGAAGCGGGGATTGGCACCCACCGTGTAGCCAAAATCAACCTCGCTAGCATCGGTACGTGTATTGCTACGTCCTTTGAGGTATGGATCGAATCCGGGCTTATTGGTTACTACGGTTTGCCGGGAAGCTTCATATTGTGCCGCTTCGGACACGGGGCCGTTAAAGGTATATTGGCCGCTGGATTGACCGCCATATGGTGTTATTGCAAATCCAGGTCGATTAATCTGTACGTTATCGTCAGCAGTCGGCGCATAATAATCA
>DITH01000189.1 GCA_002422745.1 Alphaproteobacteria bacterium UBA6189 | reverse complement strand
CTCGTCCATCTCCTCACCCATGGCGGCAGCCGGTGCGGGGTCGATGAGCGGTACTTCCTCGCCGGTGGGGAGGGTGGCCGGACCTTCCGCCGGGGCGAGCGGCGCTTCAAACACGGGCTGGCTCAACGGTTCGTCGGCCGCAGGCACATCGGCGACGGGGGCTTGCATATCCGGCGCGGGTTTGGGTGCTGCCATTTCTTGCGGCATGGCAGGGGTTTCAGTTTCGGCGGCTTCTGGCGTTTCGGCGGAAGGCTGCGCCATCGCGGCATTGTCCATCACTTTGGCACCCGGATGTAGTTTGATCTGCCCCGAGGTCACGACACGATCGCCAGCGGCAAGCCCGTCGAGGATTTCGACTTCGCCGGCCAGACGCTGGCCGATGGTGAGTGGCACGAGATTCACGGTGCTCGTCTCATCCACGCGGTAGACGAATTTTTGATCGCCTTGCGGCACAATGGCCGCTTCCGGTATCATCAGTGCGTTTTCCTTGTTTTTTACCGTTAGTACCACACGGGCGAAATAGCCGGGGCGCAGTTGATTATCCTCGTTGGGGATGGTGGCACGCAGGGCCACTGCCCGGCCCGAAACATCGAGCTGCGGGTCGAGCGCAAAGACGGTGCCGCGGAAGGTTTCACCACGCAACGCTTCGACGGTGATGTCGATCTGTTGGCCGACCGCCAGCACATTCGCGTCGGTTTCCGGAATGGTGAAATTGACTTTCATCGGGTGGTAGCTGACGAAATTAGCCAGGTCCTGCCCCACATTCACGTAATCGCCGGGGCTAACACTGCGCAATCCGACCACGCCGTCGAACGGCGCTTCGATGCGGGTGTAATCGAGCTGTGCTTTCGCCTGATCGACCGCTGCCTGCGCCACGCCGAGATTAGCCTGCGCCTCGTCGAAGCGGGCTTTGGTCGCGGCGCCGCTTTTCGACAGTTTGGCAAAGCGGTTGTAATTCAGGCGGGCAAGTTGCAACTGAGCGGCGGCCTGTTTTAGGTTGGCCTGGTAGATGCGATCATCGATCTGGAAAAGCAGCTCCCCCTTCTCGATCGGCTGACCTTCAGTAAAGGCGATTTTTGTAATGCGACCTGCGATTTCCGGGCGCAACGTCACCGATTCATTCGCGACCAACGTGCCAACGGATTCGAGTGTCACCGCTAATGGTTTCGGCGTTACCGTGGCCATTTCCACCGGCGTAGCAAATCCACCGGGCGCGTCTGCTTCCTCGCTGCTAAACATGCCGCGTCCGAAATAGATGGCAGCGATCAACACCACGACCACTCCCAGCCAAAGGAGGTAGCGTTTACGTGGACGGCTTGAGGGGGAATAGGGGGGCACAGGGGATCCTTGTGATGAATGTTTATTATTGTTGTTGGTCTTTCATAGTGCAGTGCATCACGGTTTCCAAGGCGAAGGCAAAAAGCAAGGCACTTTATTACCAAATTTTCATCTTTCTCGGCTTTTCGGTCGCGTTATTCCCACAATATTGCGGTGCAGCATGACATGGGGACAAAAATCTGGAAAAACACACCCCCGCTGTTATGGTTGCGGCCATTTTCTGCCCTCAGCCATTCATTTTTAAAGGAATTTTTTCATGGCAGGTGCTGACGTTAAGGAATTCACAGTCCTTGGTTTAAAGATGTGGCAACAGGTAATGGTATGTCTGGTGCTGGGGATCATTGTCGGGTTCCTGATTCAAGGGAATATCGAACTCGCCGATCGCATCAAAATTCTCGGTACGATTTTCATCAACCTGATTAAGATGGTGGTGGTGCCGCTGGTGTTTCTGGCCCTGGTATCGGGTATTACCTCGATGGGCGATTCGGCCAATTTCAAACGGGTCGGGCTCAAAGGCATCGGCACCTATGTTGGCACGGCGTTGTTTGCCGTCATTATCGGTATTTCGGCGGGCATCATTTTCCAACCCGGCGCCGGGTTGCAGGTGAATATCGAAGAATTCACCGGCCCCATGTCGGGACAGTCGGAAGCACCGGCGATGAGCATCAGCGGATTTCTGCTCAACCTGATCTCGACCAATATTTTCCACTCCTTCGCCGATGGCCAGTTACTCCAGGTGATTGTGTTCGCCGTGATTTTCGGCATGACAATGAACGTGATGGGCGAGAAAGCGGCGCGTGCGCGGCAAACCATCCAGGATTTCTCGCTGATTATTTTTAAAATGATCGAGTATATCGTGCGCCTGGCACCGCTGGCCGTGTTTGGTTTCATGGCCTGGTCGATCGGCACGCAAGGAGCCGAGATCGTCAAGATCCTGTTCAACCTGGTCGTGGCCGTAATGGCCGCCTGTATTTTCCAGTACCTTTTGTTTGGCGTGCTGATCCTGGTTTTCACCGGGCTAAACCCCCTCATCTTCTACCGTAAACTGGTGACCACCCAGCTGATGGCGTTTTCCACCTCGAGTTCGAAAGCGACCCTCACCACCGCGATGCGCGAGCTGGAAACCCGGCTGGGCGTATCGCCGCAATCGACGCAATTCCTGCTACCGCTTGGCGCCTGTATCAATATGGATGGGACGGCGATTTACTTAGGTATCTGCGCGCTGTTTTTCTCGCAGTTTTTTGGCATCGAACTTGGCATGGGCGACTATGCGGTGCTGCTGCTGACCTGCACCCTTGGCTCGATCGGCGCGGCGGGAATTCCCTCCGGATCGATCATTTTCATGGGCATGGTGCTGCATTCGGTCGGTCTGCCGATCGAAGGGATCGGCCTGCTGCTGGGCGTTGACCGCGTGCTCGATATGGTACGCACCACCATTAATATCACCGGCGATTGCGCCATCACCATGATGGTCGATGCTTCCGAAGGCACGCTGAATAAAGACCTTTACTACAATCGCGACGTATAAGGGGCTCCATGCGTTTTCCTCTCCGTATTTTTTCGCAGGTGCCACGCTACCGCTTCATCGGCAGGCGCCATCTGGGCTTTGCAATCACCCTGATCGGTATTCTGGCGACCGGCGGTCTGCTCGCTACCAAGGGGCTTAATTTCGGCATCGACTTTGCGGGCGGCGTCGTGATGGAAGTGCGCACCGACGAGGCGGCCGATATTGCTAAGATGCGTCAGCTGCTGGCTGCTTCCGTGAACACCAACAATGCCAGCCTGCAAGCCGTGGGCGACGACCGGCAGGTGATGATTCGCCTCAAGCCGCAGGGCGACGAAAAGCAAGGCGATGTCGCGCAGGCCGTGCGCGATGTGCTGGATGCCGAATATGGCGCGCCGATCGATTATTTGCGGGTCGATTATGTCGGGCCGCAGGTCGGTTCTGAGTTGATTAAAGGCAGTTTCATGGCGCTCGGCTTTGCCATGCTGGCGATGATGTTTTATCTATGGTTCCGCTTCGAATGGCAGTATGGCGTCGGCGGCATCCTGGCGCTGCTACACGATGCTATTCTTACCTTCGGATTTTACTCGCTGACCGGGCTCGAATTTAACCTGACCTCGGTGGCAGCCATCCTGACGGTGATCGGTTATTCTATCAACGATTCGGTGGTAATTTACGACCGAATCCGGGAAAATCTCCGCCGATTCAAGGTAAAACCCGTGGGCGACATCATCGATGTGTCGGTGAACGAAACACTTGAGCGTACGGTACTGACCGGTGGCACGCTGCTTGCGGCGTTGATCGGGTTAGTCTGGCTGGGCGGCGACGTGTTGTTCGGCTTCTCGGCCGCGATGATTTTTGGTGTATTCGTAGGAACCTATTCTTCTATTTTCGTTTCCTCGAATATCCTCTATTACCTCAATCTGCGTCAGGAGGCGCAGGACAACCCCGTGGAGGCGTAGATGCAATCGATCCGACTTTCGTTCCTGCTGCTTGCAGGATTACTGGCTGCGTGCGGCACCGAGCCGGCTAAATTCCCCTACCCCCCCCAGTTTGTCGAGCCTTCAAAGGTTAGCGTGCATATGCTTGAAGCGCCGCCGCAACCAGGCTCGCGGGCTCATAAACAGGCGATCGAAGACATTCTCGTCATGCAGCGCGATCTCACCCCGGCGGAGATCGCCGATATTAAACAGGAAGTAAAAATCCTGCCGCAGATGCTGGTGGAGCCGGTATTGGGCGACGCCTTCACGCCGGAAGCGTTTCCACAACTCTATACCCTGCTGCGCCATGCCGGGTCGGACGCCTGGCGTATCAACGATATGTTGCAGGATCACTGGGGTGAAGTGCGCCCCTGGCTCGCCGATAAGCGCATCGCCCGGTATGTGGAGCCCATCACCCGGCCGGGTTATCCGAGCGGCCACACCGTTACTAATCATGTCTGGGCGCATATTCTCGCCGACCTGATGCCCTGCGAAGAAGATGCCTTGTTCGAGCGCGCGTACGCCGTGGGTCATAACCGCGTGCTCGGCGGGGCGCATTTCCCGCACGATGTCGCAGCGGGGAAGAAACTGGCGAAAATTATTTATCATCGCATGCTGGAAAACGATGCGTTCCAGGAAGAGCGTATGGCCGCGTGGGAAGAGATTCAGCGTAACGTAAAGTTCGGCATTCCTGCCAAAGAGGGTACATTGATCGATACCGGCTACATGGCGCGCTGCGCACCGGTGGCTATCCCGCCTGCGCCGACCGCACCGACAGCGATCCCTGCTATGTAAGGCCCAGGCGTTTAGCCTGCTTTGCGCTCGGCTTCCTGTAGTTTCGCTTCGGCTGCCGCCAGATTCCCCAGCACGCGCGTGAGCTGCTCCTTTTCGCAGCAGAACGAAATCCGCACATGCCAGTCGGCACCGGCACTGGGTGAGCCCAGGGCGTAAAAAGGCGTGCCCGGCACACCACACACCCCTGCCACATTTACCAGGTAGCGCATCATGTCGGCCGGGGTCGTGAGGGTATACGCCTCGCCGGTTTCCGATGCGCTCGCCGGCACCGTGGTATTTTTCAGCCCGGCAAAATCGACCCAACCATAGATGGTGCCACTCGGCGGGTTCATGTCGGCAAAGCGCAAGGCAGCGATGCCATCGATCAGCATCTGGCGTTTTTCTTTTAACTGCGCCACGGTGCGGACGATAAACGGGTCCCCATAGAGCAAGGCAGCCTGGGCAAGAAGCTGGTTGCGCACGCCCATGCCGCCGCCTTTATTCTCGTTCCAGCGCTGCAGACTTAACAGCATATCCTTGTGTTTGGTGACGACAAACCCTACCCGCTCGCCAGCCAGCCCGTATTCTTTCGATACGGAACGGAATACGGCCAGGCGGCCCTCGGCAAACAATGCACGTTCCTCGGCGCCGCGCTGCAGTACCGCGCGGATATCGTACGGTTCACGGTCGAAGAGCAATTTACCGTAGGGGTCGTCGCTGGCCACGATGGTATTTTTCGTCAGTTCGCGCACGGCGGCGAAGAACGCCTCGCGCTCTTGCGGCGTGTAGTTGGCGCCGGTGGGGTTGGAAGGGGCATTGATCAGGATCAGCGCGGGCTCCGGATGGGTGGCAAGCACTTCGCGTAGCGTATCGGCACGCAGGATGCCATCGCCGGTAGCAATTTCCAGCAGGGTCACGCCGGGCGGGAACATATCGTAGTTGGTTGGCCAGCCGGGTGCGGCGAGGAATACGGTGTCGCCCGGTTTAACGCTGTTGAAGAACGCACCGTTCAACGCGCCCTTACCGCCTGTGCCGACGCATACTTCGGCGCTACTGGCTTCCAGCCCCGTATCGCGGGTGAAGGTGGCCGCGGCAGCCGCACGCAGGCTCGGCAAACCGGCCGTTTCGGAGTAGGCATAGAGCCTGCCTTCCGGGCGCAGGGTGGCAAACATTTCCTCATCGGCCCGTGCGCCGTGCTGCTTCAACTGCTCCAGCCACTCGGCTGTTTCAGCCTGACTTGGCTTGGGGAACAGATCGCCTACCGTAACCGCATCCACTTTGCGGCCGCGCGCTTCGGCCTCCTTCGCCATATTAGCGGCGCTCATGGTGGGGGATGAGCGCATGCTGACGCCCGTGATGGATGCAAAAATCGGTGTTGCCATAAGTTCCTCCTGCGGCGCGGCTTACACCCACTGGTAAAGAATTTCAACTGCCGCCCTGCATCCGTGCATTCGGCATTTGACTATTCTACCTAAAGTGGTCCTACTACACGTTATGCGTTACGCGCGACAGGTGGCTGTTCTGGCCATGCTTTACATGGTATCCGGCAAACTGGGACTGTTGCTGGCTGTGCCCGGTTTTGCCGCTGCTTTGTGGCCACCCGCGGGTATTGCCGTCGCGATGCTGCTTATCCATGGCAGCCGTTTATGGCCCGGGGGTTTTCTTGGGGCGCTTTTGCTCAATAGCCATAGTTATGGAGTGGTAGCCGAGGGCGCTTTCCATTTCAAAGCGTTGCTGGCTGCTATTGCCACTGCCTCAGGCGCCAGCATCGCGGCCATTATGGCCAACTGCATGACCCACCGGTTTATCGGCCTGCCGCTGCCGCTCGACAACCCACGACGGCTTTTTCACTTTCTGGCTCTTATCCTGACCGTGCCGACGATCGTCTCTGCACTTATTGGGGTGAGCACCTTGTATTTAGCACAGATTATTACGCCCGACTTCCTGCTAAAAAGCTACGGTATCTGGGCACTGGGTGATGGGCTCGGCATTTTGATTTTTGTACCACTTATCCTGCTGTTACCGCGGGAGGCGAACCTGCTGAGCTGGCGTGGGCGACCATTAAACGGCATGCCTGCCATGGTGCTTTTGCTGGTACTGCTTCCGATTGGCGGGACCGTGTACGGTTGGCATTTTACCAGTCAAAAGATGCTGGAACAGGGGCAACGTGAATTTGAGTCGATCGCCAGTGAAAATGAGTATGCGCTCTTACACCAACTGGATGGCCTGGACCATGCCTTGCGTGGGGGCGCCGGTTTTTTCCTTGGCTCCGAGCATGTCTCGCGCGGCGAGTGGGAAGCGTATGTCGCCGCCTTGCAGATTGACAAAAATTATCGTGGCTTACAGGGGCTGGGTTGGATTACCCCGCTAGCCAGCGATGCCGCCTCCCGATTCCTGCGCGAAATGCGTGCCGACGGCGCGCCGCATTTCACCATCCACCCGCCGGGCGAAAAAGATCTACAATATGTGATTACATATATCGAGCCGGAAGGTCCGAATGCGGCCGCGCTGGGATTAAATATCGCCTTTGAAAAAAACCGGCGGGAAGCGGCCGAGATAGCACGCGACACCGGCCAGACCACGCTGACCAAAAGCATCGTGTTGGTGCAGGATTTTCAAGGGACACCCGGGTTTCTTCTCCTTCATCCCCTCTACCGTTTAAACATGCCGGTCACCACAGTGGAGGAACGCCGCGCCGCATTCATGGGTTGGGTATATGCCCCACTGCTTGCTGAAAATCTCTTGAAAAAGCTTATGCCGCGCCGCGGACAATCCCTTGAGTTACGCATCTATGACGGTCCCGAAGAAACCAACGATAGATTAATTTTCAGCAGTGTGGATATTGGCGGGAATATCTCCGCTACACCGCGTTTCCGAGTGCATAAAACACTTTCGGTGTTTGGTCAGGAATGGCGGATGGTCTGGACCAGCACCCGCGCGTACGAACAAATGGAAACCAACGACGTGCCATTGCTGATCCTGGTGGCCGGCAGCCTGTTCAGCTTATTGATGATGATGTTTCTGGTGGTGATGCTAATTCGCCGCAATGAATCCATCACCTGGGCGACGGAGGAACAGAAATACCTTATTCCGTTGACGATTTTTGCCTTGGTCGCACTCGGCTCCTACACCTTCTTTGCCCAATTGCAGGCACGCGAGGAAGAATATATTCGCAGCCTCGTGCGCGAACAGGCGGAAAAGATCGAGCAGCTGATCCAATATCGGCTGCACGACCGTTTGCAGGCCCTTCAACGGATGGGCAGGCGATGGGAAATTGCCGGACGCACCGATGAAGCATTATGGCGCGACGATGCCCGCCATTATGTTGAGAACATGCCGGGCTTAAAGGCAGTCGAATGGATTGATGAACATTATTATATCCGCCTGGTGGAGCCAATAAAAGGGAACGAAAAAGCCCTCGGACTGTTCATCGCTTTCGATGCAGACCGGGCACGCGAGCTCCATGGCGCAGGCCAGCGCGACCGTATGACGATCACGAGTCCTTTGACAGTGGTGCAGGGATATAAAGCGCTGATCGCTTATTCGCCGCTTTATATCGCCAACCGGTTCGATGGGTTCATGGCCGGCGTCTTTAGTATCGACCACCTGATGCAGAATATACTGCTTGATGAAATCGCCCACGATTACGGGCTTTTCATTCAGACCGAGGGCGAAGAATTCTACCGTAACCGTAAAGATGAAACGCCGCTTATGGAAGGCTGGACGGTGTATAACCCGTTACAGATTTACGATAAACAATGGATGCTGCGGGTCGTGCCAACCCAGGAATTCATTGCACAAAAACGAACCTACCTGCCGTATATTCTGCTTATCGCCGGACTGCTGATCGGCGTGCTTTTAGCAATGACGCTCCGCTACATTCTGGTGGCGCGCGCGAAATCGCAACATCTGGCCACCAGCGAAGCCACCTTCCGTTCCGCGATGGAGGCGGCCTCCATCGGTATGGCCCTGGTGGGGATAGATGGACGCTGGCTTAAAGTGAATCAAGCTTTGTGCGATTTATTCGGTTACATGCCCGACACATTGCTGACGATGGATTTTCAAACCATTACCCATCCGGACGATCTGAACGCGGATCTGGATCTGGTGGCAAAAACATTGCGCGGCGACATCTCCGCCTATCAACTTGAAAAGCGGTATTACCATAAAAACGGGCGCATCATCTGGGCACTTCTCAACGTGTCGCTGGTACGCGATGCGTTCGGTGAGCCACGGTATTTCATTTCGCAGATCCAGGATGTCACGGAACAAAAGCATATTACCGAAATCAAAAGCGAATTCATTTCGATCGTCAGCCATGAATTGCGCACCCCGCTGACCGCGATCCGGGGCTCGCTTGGTTTATTACTGGGTACCATGAAGCAAGACATGTCAGCACGCGTGCTGAAGCTGGTCGATATCGCCAACAAAAACTGTGAACGCCTGGCGCTGTTGATTAACGATATCCTCGATATGGATAAGCTTGCCTCCGGCGAGATGCAGTTTATCCCGAAACCTGTGAATGTCGCTGAACTCGTGCACCAATCGGCTGAGACTAACCAGGCGTATGCTGACCGCTTCCATGTGCGGCTGTATGTTGCACCGATTCCCGGCGCGCTTACCATTCATGTGGATGCTGACCGTTTGATTCAGGTGCTTACCAACTTTATTTCCAACGCCGTGAAATTCTCGCCGGAAGGTGGGGTTGTTACACTGAGTGTGCAGGAACGCGGCCGTATCGTTCGATTGATGGTGAACGACAAAGGGCCCGGTATCAGCGAACAATTCCGCTCACGCATCTTCAATAAATTCAGCCAGGCTGATGACCCGGAGAACCGCACCCGTGGTGGCACCGGCCTTGGGCTTTATATCAGCAAACAAATGGTGGAAATCATGCACGGCCAGATCGGATTTGATACTGTCATTGGACAGGGGACGACTTTCTGGGCGGAATTCACCCAATGGCGAAAGGAGTGACCGATGCAACCGCTACGGCATGTTCTATGTATCGACGACGAGCCGGATATTCTGGAAGTTGCTCGCTTGAGCCTTGAAACCGTCGGCGGCCTACGCGTCAGCTGCCTGAACGACACGACACAGGCCATCGAACATATCCGCACGATTGCCCCGGATCTACTGCTGGTCGACGTCATGATGCCGCATATGGACGGACCGGCCATCCTCGCCGCGCTTCGGGCACATCCTACGCTCGCCCACCTGCCTGTCGTGTTCATGACGGCACGGGTCCAGCCGGCGGAAATGGCAAAATATCGCGAACTGGGTGCCACGGGGGTAATCGCCAAACCCTTTGACCCGATGGAGCTTTCCCAGGAGGTGCAACGTATCTGGGAGACGGTGCATGACGCATAAGGAATTCAATGCCGAATTTGAAGCCCTTAAAGCACGTTATCTGCAGCGGCTCGATGAGCGAATCAGTCGCATGGAAGCCGCCTTGTATATCCATGACCATACCGCGCTGCATACCGAGGCACACCAGCTAGCCGGCAATGGGAGTATTTTTGGCTTCTCAGACATTAGCCAGCAGGCAAAGATCATGGAAGATCTGCTACGCAGCACTGCCGATCCCGACCTAATACGCAATGCAATGGAACGGCTGATTCAGGCATGCCGGGAGGCCCAGACGCGCGATCGTTGATTCCATGACACTTCTGCACTAAAGCTTGCTTTTATTCCCTTTCGTTGTTGGTTTCATGGCGTTCTCGACCTACCGCCTATTCCTTTGCGGGGTAGCCTTGCTGCCCGGCATCGCCTATGCGCAGGTGGCAGGCCCGGCGGATGTTGGCCGGGTTGGTGAAACACCCAGCTTCCTGACACCGGCACCGGCTGCCGAGGTGGCCGTGCCCACCCCGGCAATTGAAATGCGTATCCCGCCCCAGGCCGATCAGGTTGCATTGACCATTACCCGCGTGGACATCGAAGGCATGACCGCCTTTTCGCGCGCCGATATCGACCCGCTGCTGTCGCCGTACATGCATCGGGAGACATCGCTGGAAAGCCTGTGGCTGATGGCGGCGGCGATCACGGCGCAGTACCAACAGGCCGGCTATTTTCTTTCCCGCGCGTTTGTGCCTAACCAGCAAATCGACGGCGGCATGGTTCAGCTGGTGGTGGTAGAGGGATATATCGGCCACGTCGCGCTCGATAACGAGATTGGCGAGCACTCTCTGGTACAGCGCGTGGCGCGGCGCATTCAAAAACAAAAGCCGGTCAGCACGAAGTATCTTGAACAGCAATTGCTATTGCTGAACGATCTTCCCGGGCGCAATTTCCGGACGGTGATCGAGCCATGGCCGGGAGGCAAGCCCGGAGCGGCCATGCTGCGCATTATCGCCGAAAATGCGGCGCCTGAGCATCGGATTTATCTCAATAATTTTGGCTCACGCTATTTCGGCCCGCACCAGATGGGGTATGAGTTTCGCGGCAGCCTTCTTGCCAATCAACGCACCGAGATTACCGCATTAACCAGCGTTCCGACGCGCGAGTTGCAATATTTCGATATCGACCATGCCTTTAATTTTACCCCGAGCCTCGCCGCTTATGTAACCGGCAGCGTGGCGAATGCCGCTCCCGGCTACGACCTGACCGATAACGAGATTGAAGGCCGCTCTTACGCGGTGGGGGTTGGGTTGCGCTATCAGGCCATTCGCCAGCGCCAGGAGAATTTGCAATTGTTCGGCGGACTCGATGGCAAGAATGTGTCGGTGGATAGTTTTGGCATTCCCATCACCCGCGATCATATCCGTGCCGTGCGGGGCGGCTTACGCTACGACAATGTCGAGGAGGATGGCGCGGCGCATGCTTTCTCGCTGACGGTAAGCCAGGGGCTTGGCTTTCTCGGTGCCAGCGAGTCCGGCGAGCTGTTGCTATCGCGTGCCGAGGCCGACCCGGAATTTACCAAACTTGAATTTTCTGCGCTTCGCCAGCAGGTGGTGAGCGAGGAATTTCTGCTCACCGGTCAGGTAATGGGGCAGCTGGCTTCCGATCCGCTATACTCGGCCGAAGAGTTCGGTTTTGGCGGACCCTATGCCGGGCGTGGATACGATGCCTCGGAGATTACCGGCGATCACGGGTTGGGCGGCAGCGTGGAATTAGGCTATCTCGGCATTGCGCCGATGGGGGAAGTGACCGTTCGGCCTTATGTTTTTTACGATATTGGTAAAGTATGGAACGACGATGGCAACGGCAGCGACGACTCGCTTTCCTCGGTTGGGATCGGTAGTTACATCCGGCATTCGAATGGCTTAGGCGGCAAAATCGCCATCGCTCAGCCACTGACCCGTAACGTCGCTGCACCCATCTACGGACAAAATGGCGATAATCCCCGGCTAATATTCGAAATTTCCTACAATTTTTAGCATTTTTGCTTCAGGCTCCTTTAGGGATTTTTTAAGGTTATTCCGTTAGATTGGGAGCATGGGGAAGTCTACCAACCATTGGAAGCGTTTTTCGCGCCTTAGCCTGCTGACGAATATGTTGCTCAGCAGTACGGCGGCGTTTGCCAATCCGATGGGGGGCGAGGTCGTCGCGGGTAGCGCCGACATTGCCTCCAGTGGCAACGACCTCAACATCACGCAGCACAGCAACCGTGTCGCCATCGACTGGCGTACGTTCGATATCGCACCAGGGGAGCATACCCGCTTCATACAGCCCTCGGCCAATGCCGTTGCGCTCAACCGCATCCGCGATACCAACCCTTCGCACATCGCCGGAAAATTATCGGCCAATGGCAAGCTGGTGCTGATCAACCCGAACGGCATCGTCTTCGATGGCGGCGCGATGGTGGATGTAAACGGGCTGGTCGCCACCACGGCCGATATCAGCAACGATGATTTCATGGCCGGGAAAACCAATTTCAATATTCCCGGCAAACCCGATGCATCCATCGTCAATGAAGGCACCATCACCGCGCGCGATGCCGGGTTGGTCGGGTTAGTCGCGCCGAACGTGGTGAATCGCGGCGTGATCGAAGCCAGGCTCGGCCGTGTGCAGTTAGCCTCCGGCGATATGGCGACGGTCGATCTCTATGGCGATGGGCTGATGGAAGTAAAACTCAGCGATGCCGTGAGCGAACAGCTGGTAAAAAATACCGGTACTATCCGTGCCGAGGGCGGTACGATCGCTCTTACGGCGGCAGCGGGCCGACAGTTGGTCAATAGCCTGATCGAGGTGGATGGCGAACTCGATGCCCAAGCGATCAGCCAGCAGGGTGGCCGTATCATCATTGCCGCTGAAGGCAGCAACGCCGTCGCGGGCAATGTGGTCAGCACGAAAAACCAACGCACGGGTAACAGCACGGTACTGGTGAGCGCCACACTCGATGTCAGCGCCGACAACCCCGGCGGCCAAGGCGGCCAGGTAGAAATTACCGGCGACCAGGTGGCGATTCTGTCACGCGGGCGTATCCGGGCGGACGGCGCAAACGGTGGCGGCACAGTATTGGTGGGTGGCGATTATCTCGGCGGGGGCGACACCGCGGCGGCACGCACCACCATCGTGCAGGACGGCAGCCTTATCACCGCCAATGCCACCGAGCAGGGCGATGGCGGCAAAGTGATCGTGTGGGCGGATGAAGGCACGCAGTTCGGCGGCAATATCGAGGTAAAAGGTGGTATGTTCGGCGGCGATGGCGGATTTGTCGAAACCTCGGGCAAAGCCTATCTCGATGCGTGGGGGCTGGTAAATGCAAGCGCGCTGTCGGGCAAGGCGGGCACCTACCTGCTTGACCCGTTCTCGGTAACGATTCAGGCCACCGGGCCGGCAAGCAACGTGACTGGCGATCCGAATTTCACGCTGACCGGACAAAGCGGCATCATCACTACGGCGAGCATTCTCGATAACCTCAATAACGGCACGAACGTCACTATCACCACCGGCGCGGGTGGCACGCAGGCCGGCGATATTACCTGGGCTGCCGATAGCGCGATTGAAAAAACCCAAGGGGGCGACGCCACCCTTACCCTTTCCTCCTACCGTGGGATCAACCTCAACAGCGATATTATTTCGAGCCATAACAAACTGCACCTGATGCTTAATACTAATAATACTGGCGTGACGGGCGGCCATGTGCTGGTAGCCGGAAAGCTGGACTCCAACGGCGGCAACATCACCATCGGCGGCGGCCCCGATCCCATCTCCGCAGGTAGCGGCTATGCCAAAGGCACCACCGCGCAGAATGCCGGGGTGAATATCACGGCCGATATTCTGGCGCGCGGCGGCAATATCCTCATCAACGGCTTAGGGCGCGACGGTACGGCGAATAATTCCCACGGCGTGCTTATCACGGGCGCGACCATCGCAACCACCGGCAATGGCACGCTCGATATTTTTGGCCGAGGGACGGGCGGCGGTAACAGTTCGGCATCCTACGGCATCGCCATACGCAATGGATCTCAGGTGCGCGCCGAGCATGCCACCCTGCGCCTTGATGGGATTGGTGGCGGCTCGGGCACCGGCCAGAATAATTACGGGGTTTACATCACCAGCATTCATCCCGACACCAGCGACCCGACACGTGTCGCCACCACCGGTACCGGTAATATCAGCATTACCGGGGTAGCCGGGAATGCTGCAGGCAGCGGCAACGGCATGCAGGGTGTGCGGGTTGATCTGGGTGCCCGCGTGCAGGCACAGGGAAGCGGCAATATTACGCTGCACGGCACCGGCAGTGGTGCCAGCGGTAATAACAGTTACGGTGTCATCGGTGCCTCCGGCGCGGCGGTGCTAGCCAATACTGGCCATATCCTGATGACCGGCATCGGCGGACAGTCGACCGGCACGGGTCATAACGGCATTTACTTTACCAATGCCGAAATCGCGACCGGAGGAAACGGCACCATCACCTTGCGCGGCACCGGCGGCACGAACTCGGATAGCAGCAATAATGGCATTAGCCTAGCCAGCGGGGCGACGGTGCATACGGAACACGGCAATATTATTGTGGAGCAGACGCAGGGCGGCGGTGCAGGAAACGACCACTACATTACCGGTGACAATAGTAGCGTTTACACAACGGGCACCGGCAATATCGACATTACGGGCTCGGGCAGTAACCATAACAGCGATAGCTCGCAAAGTTACGGGGTCTATATCCGTAGCAATAAAGGTGTGGAAACCCGGGGCACGGGCCAGATAACCCTGCGCGGCACCGGCGGCAGCACGCAGCAAGGCTCCAATTACGGGATTAATATTGGCGCGAATTCCTCGGTGGATGGAAATGGCAATCCCATCCTTCTGATCGGCCAGGGAGGCGAAGGCGGCGATACCAATGTCGGGATATACATCGCCAATAACGGGTTCGTGCAGACCAATGGCAACGGCACCATCACGCTGGACGGCGTGGGCGGCGGCGCTGCCAGTGGCGGCGGCAACCATTACGGCATCTATCTGAGCAACGGCAAGGCAGTTACCGAGCATGGTTTACTAAAAATTGAGCGTGCCCAAGGGGGCGGACGCGCGGGTGAAGCAGGGAATAACAATATCGGACTTTACCTGTATGGCACCAGCGGCGAGCAAGCCTATCTGCGCACGACTGGCACCGGCAATATTGACATCACCGCAACGGGTGGTGGTGGCAGTGGCAGCTCGCCCGGGGTACGTATTCGCACGGATGGGTTTGTGCAGGCGCAAGGTAGCGGCAATATCATTATCCGTGGCGATGGCGGCAATACGACCAGTGGCTCAAACAACCACGGTATTTTGGTAAATGGCGGGATTAGCGCCAATGGCGGCGCGATTTCGTTGATCGGCACAGGTGCCGCAGCTTCGGGTGGTAACGCACAGCGCGGCATTGTCCTGAGTGGCGCCACGATCACCAATACGGGCGCGGGTGGCATCAGTTTCCTTGGCACCGGGGGTGGATTGCTGGATAGCAGCACCAATGACGGGATTTATATCGGCAGTTCAACCGTGCGTACAGAGAGCGGTCTGCTTCACCTTGACGGTACGGGAGGCGGTGTCGGCTCAGGTGGCGACAATTACGGTATCGTGATGTTGGATGCGAGCACGGTGGTGGAAAGCACCGACGGTGCGATTGAGCTGATTGGTACCGGTGGCAATCGGGTCGGTACCGGTAATTCCAATTACGGTATTTACGTGTACGGCGGCAGTGAAGTGCGGGCGCTTGGGACGGGTACCATCTCTCTCGACGGCACGGGCGGCGGCTACGAGACCGGTGGTACCAATGTGGGTACCTTTATCAGTTCGAATGTAACCGGCAACGGGGGGTTGATTACTATCCTCGGCCAGGGCGGCCCGGTCGCGGCGAATAGCAATGTCGGCATTCGCATCGATGGTGGCACGGTGCGCAATTACGGCCTTGGCGCTGTGGTGCTGGAAGGCCAGGGCGGTGCCGGTGGCGACGGCAGCAATTTCAACCACGGTTTGTTAGTGATCAATGGTGGTCAGGTACTTACCGATAGCGGCTCCATTACCGTACAAAACACCCAAGGTGGTGGCAGCGGTAGTGGCCGCACAAACCATGGGGTCTATATTACCGGTAGCGCAAGCCGCTTGCGTGCGCTCGATACCGGCGCGGTTAACATTACCGCGCGGGGCGGCAGCCTTACGGGTACGGGTGGCTACTCCAACGGCATACGCATTGAATCTGTCGATGGCGCACTCTCGACGGGTGGCGGAAACATTACCCTGCACGGCACCGGCGGCGGGAGTAATGGCCCCAGCACGGAAGGTCAGAACCAGGGTGTTTATATCAGCGGCTCGGTACGCACCACGGGTGGCAATATTGACATTACCGGCATTGGCGGCGAAGCGCGCGGCGGCAATAACCAGGGGATTTATATCGGTGGCACCGACAGTGCGCTGACCACGAACAACAACGGCACCATCACCCTGCATGGTACGGGTCGTGGCGCGATTGCTGGCAGCAATGCCAATCACGGAATCTTCGTCGATACCGGCGCGACCATTCGTAACGGTCGGGGCGATGTCACCTTCACCGGCACCGGCTTTGCTGCGGGCGACCAGGAAAATCATGGCATCCTGTTTAGCAGCGGCGCCACCCTCACCGCCACCAGCAATGCGCATTTCAACCTGTTCGGCACCGGGGGCACAAGTGCCAGCAGCTATGGGATTTCGTTACAGGGTGCGAACATTATCGATGCCGCCAATGGTGGTGATGTTACGCTGCGCAGCAACCGTTTCGCCAGCGCGGCAAACAACAGTCTCACCACCAATGGCGGACGTTGGCTGCTTTATTCACAGAATCCGGCGACCGATACGCTGGGCGGGCTCAGCACCGATTTCCGGCGTTTCAGTTGTAGTTACGGGGGCAGTTGCCCAAGCTTCCCGGCAAGCGGTAACGGGTTACTGTACAGCGCTTCGCCTACCCTTACCGCCACGCCGGTCGCCATTACCATGACCTACGGCGATACCCCCTCGTTGCTTAGCTACGGCTTTGTCCTTAGCGGCTACCTCGATGGCGATGCCGCGCTCGACACGGTGGGCGGCGACCTGAATGGCAGCACCAATTATACGCTGGGCGGCGATGTCGGCCATTACCGAATCGATCACAGCACCGGCATGCTCAGCTCGGCGCTTGGCTACCAGTTCAGCTACGCGGATAACACGGCAGGGTTGCAGGTGACACCGCGCATCTTGACTGCTGCCCTCACCGGCACGGCAAGTAAAGTCTATGACGGCACGACGAGTGCGACCCTGGGACTGAGCCACTACACGCTGGGCAATATTTTTGGCAGCGACGACGTGACGCTGGGTAACTATGCAAGCGGCAACTATGCGACGAAGCAGGCTGGCACCGGCAAACAAATTAGCGTCTCGGGCCTCACCTTGACCGGCACGAAGGCGGCGAATTACACCTTGGCTTCGAGTTCGGTGAGCGGGCCGATCGGCACTATCTTGCAAAAGTTGCTTCGGGTCAGCGCCGAAGCCAGCATTGCCGTGGGTGAAACGCCCAACTACCAGTTCAGCTACCTTACCGGCGATCTGCTGGCAGGCGACACGCTGGGCAGTATCGGTCTGAGCGGTCAACCGCGCGTAAGCAGCCCGTCAAATGCGACGTATCTTTCGCCGGGTCGCTACACTCTTACCCTGGACACAAGCGGGGTGCAGAGCACCAACTACCGGATCGTTCCAGCCGCGCAGGCAGGCGCGGTGCACGTGACGAATCATGGGATTATGGCGACCAGCGTGGAAAACCGCATTGCTGCACCGGTCGCACAGGGGGGGCAGCATTCCCCGGTAAATCCGACCACGCCGGGCCCGTCGCCGATTACGGTGACCAAACCCGACGATATGGGCCCCGAGGAAGAAGACGCACTTCCCGACTACTATGCGCTTTGAGCGTTAGGCTTTTTCAATCCGATACCTCTCGTACTATGAGATGCAGTCGGTATTATCTCGCAGCCTTGAAATTTACCAAAATGGTCACTTTGGCCGTTCGCCAAATAAGGTACACTGATTCCATCCAAAGCGAGCTACAAGCCGCCGAGAAACGCATTGCTGAGCTAACCGAACAACTGAACTCCCAACCGCCTGTTCCCAAGAAGCGTATTATGCCAAAGGCCAAGGAGCGCTTCCAAGCTGCAATTCGGCATTTAGAGTCAACTTTAGTGCTTCAAGCGCACGCTGCCCGTGACTTACTTAAGCAACTGATAGAAGGAAAGATTTTGATGCATAATCGGGGGGATTTCCTAGAGGCGGAAATACATGCCAAACTACCCGAGTTTTTAATGAAATCATCTACTTATGATTCCGGTTTTATGGTTGCGGGGGCCAGATTTGAACTGACGACCTTCAGGTTATGAGNNGGCTGCTCCACCCCGCGTCACCAAAAACAAGCTGCCAGGCAGCCCGGAAGCAATGAATTCGCGGATGTCGCGCTGTGCGCTCACCGCGGCGGGCTGCTCCACCCCGCGCTCAAGGGACAACCCTTGCCTGCGCTCTGGCAGGGCGGGTGATATAGCGCTATTATCAGCCCTGCGCAAGTTATATCTACGCACGCGGTGGATGCCACGCAGACGCATTGCAACTGGCGGGGCGATTGTTTAGGCTACCCGCATTGGAAGGAGGTTCGTATGCAACGAGCATGGCTGTGGCGTCACCCATATCGCTATGGGCAGCTGTTTGCGCTGCTCTTGGCACTCCCCTCGGCAGGTTTCGCGGCCGAGCCTATGACGGTCACGGTCGATGGTATCGCCGCGACGGGACAAATTTCCAAGAGACATGCCGCCTGCATCCCGACCATCGACGGCAAAAGCACGCCGGGCGAGAATATCCGCCCCGCCATCCGCTGGTCGGCCGGGCCGGAGGCGACACGCTCCTATGCGGTGATCGTGACGGATGCGGATGTGCCGGCCGACTTGTCGATCGCCAACCAGGAGGATTTACTGATTGCCGAGGATATGCCGCGGCAGGTGTTTCATCATTGGGTGCTGTTCAACATCAGCCCAACCGTGAATGAAATTCCCGGCGTGCCGTATCCGCCCGGTTTCGGCCGCATGGGGGCCAATGATGTCGCCCGGGATAAGGTGAGTTATAGCGGCCCCTGCCCGCCCTGGAACGATGCGCAGGTGCACCGCTATGCGTTCACCGTCTACGCGCTTGATGTTCCGCGCCTGCCCGGCCTGGGCGAAGGCGCGATGCCGAACGATGTCGTGGAACTGACGGAAAAGCACGCGATTGCCCGCGGGGAACAGGTAGGCACCTACACGCTGAATCCCGATCTCGGTGCGAAGGCGGCGGCGGATTAATCGCCGCATCTGCGCTTGCCGCCTGCGCGATCTTGCCATAAGCACAAAGGCTGGAAGCGTGGCCGAGCGGTTAGCACCACGCCAGCAGGCATGGTGGATTGCGAAGCAACCCGAAGGGCAAGGGCCCGCAGGCCCGAGTCCATGCAGCAGTCTTGACAAAAGTTCAGTAGAACTTTTGGAAACGGAACGAAGTGACGGACCCGTAGGGCGCGTAGCCAGTAGGCGAAGCGTCAAAACCGGTGAAGTTGGAGTAATTTTTTAGCCCGATTTTGGGTAGCGATATGGAAGCGTGGCCGAGTGGTTTAAGGCAGCAGTCTTGACAAAAGTTCAGTAGAACTTTTGGAAACTGAACGAAGTGACGGACCCGTAGGGCGCGTAGCCAGCAGGCGAAGCGTCAAAACCGGTGAAGTAGAGGTGATTTTTTAGCTCAGAAATGAGCGCCGATATGGAAGCGTGGCCGAGTGGTTTAAGGCAGCAGTCTTGACAAAAGTTCAGTAGAACTTTTGGAAACGGAACGAAGTGACGGACCCGTAGGGCGCGTAGCCAGTAGGCGAAGCGTCAAAACCGGTGAAGTTGGAGTAATTTTTTAGCCCGATTTTGGGTAGCGATATGGAAGCTTGGCCGAGTGGTTTAAGGCAGCAGTCTTGAAAACTGCCGAGGGGGCAACTCCTCCGTGAGTTCGAATCTCACAGCTTCCGCCATCCCCTCAAAAACACTCCGTGGGACACTTCTGGGACAGTTGGCGGCAACAAGTGGCGAAAGCTGGCGAAAATAAACTATGTCATCTTTAGAACATACTGAAAAACCACGATCGGAACGACTGCTAAAATTGCGGGCTATCTGCTGTGAACATGCCTTTGACCTCATTGAATCTGCGGAACGCATACTAACGGGCAGGCGCCCCATCCCGAACATTGCTTTTCACTTAACGCTATTAGCGCTCGAAGAGATTGGCAAAGCTTCGTTGATTGCCGCGCGCGAAGTGAGCCTGGGCAAGCGTGACGTGGCGTGGATTGATAAACGCATGGAAGATCACGCCGAAAAGCTACTACATGGGTTGTGGTCGCCGCCGATGCGCGTCAGCAAAGAAATCGATCCGGAGCGCTTTCGCCAACTACAGGAATTTTCAAAACAGGCGCATCAGCAAAGGCTGGCAGCGCTGTATGTCGATGTTACCGGCGATGATGATGCGTTGGCTTCTCCTAAGGAAGCCGTCACCATCGAAGAAACAACATCTCTTCTGGATATCGCAAAGCAGAACCTGCAGCTCCTCGCGAGTGAACCTGCGCGGGACGTCGATACGCAAGATGAGCTGATGCGCTGGTTTTGGGAAGCGGTATCCGACGAGCAAATGCAAAAGCGTCTATTTAGCCAATCCTTCCTAGCTAAGATCGATGAATTCGACGGTAATATCCGCGAATGGACGAGTTGGGCAAAAGCTGAATTTGAAAAGATCAGGCAGGAAGAATGTGAGGTGATGGAAGCGGAAGCAAGCCGCGTGATTGATAAGAACGTCGCACCCAAGGAGCGCTGGCGGCTAAAACTGCGCATCTACTGCATTTCGCATTCTATACGGCAGAAAATGCTGAACTTCTGGAATGAATCGGTGCCGCTTGCAAAACTTCATTTTGTTAGCAACGAAGAAATGATTCTCGAACTAACATTGGGCGACTGGAACACTGGCAAAGATGTAGTGGTATCGGGTCAGGCATTTAGTAAGATCTTTCTTGCCGCACTCAATATAGGAACGGCAGGATTTTTCTGGCACGAGATGCCAAAAAAATCGGCAGACTATTTTGAAAGCATGGAAGATTTAGAAAATCCTAAAATGAAGCTTACGACTGCAGGCGGCTTTGATCTGCAGCGCCAATGGCGTACTGGCGAGAATGGGCGCAAATTGACGGTGCTGGAAGAAACATATCTGAACAACGCAGCAAAATGCGCGGTGGTGTTTGCGCAGATGAAAGAGGAAGATGCAGAGCCGATCTTTGCTCCATACCTGCAGGGATTGGCGTTGCTGGGCAAAAGCGATGCTTTCATGTCGCTGGATCTGCAGACGATACATGCGTTTCATGCCGCCTTGGGAAATGCACTAACTCATTACGGCGACTGGGACGGCAAGCGTGAAACCTTTATACCGACACTACACCGGGTCTTTGCGGATATGATGCCGGAGGAAGAACATCGTGAGCAGATTCTCAAGCACTTCAAAGAGTCAGCGAAAACGATGCAGGAATTGCAGGAACACGCAATCTCCGCGAAACGTGTCGTCGATCTCTATTTGACCCAGAGGGCTCACCGGCAATGGCGTGAGGCGACATCGATAGCAGCTGTCCCAAACTGAACCGCCCACGCTCAACCCGCTGAAGCATACTCCTGTTTTCCCAACATCATAACTGTTCGAACAGCTTGAGCGTTGCGAATCGTTGCCATGTTTTGTATCGTGTCGCCATGAGGGGCGAAACGCATGGCAACCTTTGAGCCGAGGACGACGCCTGAAGGCAAAACTTCCTACCGCGTGAAGATTCGCATTCGCGGTTTCCCCGCTCAGTCGGCCACGTTCGAGCGCAAGACGGATGCTAAAAACTGGGCGGCGCAAACCGAATCCGCCATCCGCGAAGGCCGCTATTACCATCCACTCTTCAGAACATTCCGCGGCAGCAGCGGGCACCGGACCACCGCGCTTCCAATGACGCAGCATCTTCAGGGCAATATTTCCGCACCGTCATACGCAACGCATTTTCCGCTATCTGCCGGTGTTAGTTTCTCGAGCACCGCCAGCATTCTGGATGCGGAATATTCGGCGGCAAACAGGTGATCGGGCGCGACATGCGCCTGAAACGGTTTGGATAACGGACTATCCACCGTACCGGGATGCAACCCCACAATCACCGCCTGTTTGTAGCGGCGCGCCATTTCGATACTGGCATTTTTAATCAGCATGTTCAGCGCGGCCTTCGAGGCACGGTACGCATACCACCCGCCCAGATAATTATCCGAGATACTGCCGACGCGCGCCGAAAGGGCTGCAAATACGGCTTTTTCCTCCCGCTGCAGGGCTGGCAGAAAATGTTTCATTACCAGGGCGGGGCCAATCGTATTCATCGCAAAAACACGCGCAAAGCTTTCGGCCGAAATATCCTTAAGGGACTTTTCCGGCGCCAGATCATCCGCATGCAGGATGCCCGTCGCCAAAATCACCCCATCCAGCGCCCCCTCTTCGGATGCCATGGCGGCTGCTTCCCGCACGGAGGCTTCATCGGTCAGATCGATGCTGCCCTGGATAATATTGGGTTGCTCGAAGCGCGTGCCCCGGCGCGAGAACGCATACACACGTACCGCCTCGCCTTGTACGGCGAGTTGCCTGGTGAACGCCGCGCCGATCGCGCCCGATGCCCCGATGATCGCCCATTGTTTCATTCGACCCTACCCCCACGTGATTTCTCAAACAGGCTGATGTCTTATACGCGTTTGACCGGTAGGCCACCCAGATCCGGATAATCCCGCTTCACTCAGCACTATCATTTTCATACGCTTGCCCTTAGGATGACTCACACCACCCACGTGTGGCAATGTACGCACACTAGGTTGAGGGCGCGCGATCGTCGGGTTTCACTGTCGTCATGCGTGCCTCAACAAAGTTTTGAAGATCGACCCTGGCAATACGGAACTCACGCTCGAACTTAACGGCACGCAGTTCCTGATGTTTAATCCAGCTGCGAACCGTGGCCTCACTAACTTTCAGTAATTCTGCCACCTCTTGAGTGGTTAATAATGGGACGCTTAACATCGATTGATTTAACTCAAGGAGGGTTAATTATATCTAGTTATATTCAAGCATGCTTGAATACAGCAAGCGACAATTGTTCTGCAAAGAACATATTTGAGGAGATACTATGTACAAGTCCATTTTTATCCCGCTTTCCAGCCATGGCGATCAGCTGCCGGCCCTTATTTTCGGAGCTTTACTCGCCGAAGCGTTTGATGCCGAAGCGGAATGCAGTTTCACTACTAAATCTCTGCTTTTGCTTGAGGATGAGCAGAGCACCAAGATCGGTGAAATGTATAGCAAGCAAGGATATGTTGCCTCTCAAGAACTAGCCGAAAAATTCTATCAGGAGCAGTTTTCCAAACGCGCCAGACACGTGCAGCAATGGTTTGCGCTGAGCAAGGAAAAAATTGTTTCCGGGCGTCGCCTAAAATGGCAGGAATCCATGGAGTTATTCGGTGAGACAGCATCGCAGATTCGCGATGAGTGCGGCTACCACGACCTTACCATTGCGAGCTACGACTTAAGCACCTCGATCCTCGATGACGTGATCACGGGGGCGCTGTTTGCCACCGGCAGGCCGCTTGTGCTGGTGCGCTCCTCACCCCAGGGCAAGGATATAAGCGAATGCACCATCGTGTTGGCGTGGAAATTCACGCCGCAGGCCATTCGGGCGCAATGGCTGGCGCTACCGCTGCTCAAGAAAGCCGGCAAAGTGTTGGTTGTCCGCGTGGATGAAGGGGAAGAAACGGTATCGCCGTCTGAACTCAAAAAACTGACTGCCAACCTCAAACGACACGGCGTCAATGCACATCTCCACACTATCAGCAATGTGAAAAGCCCTGCCGCTGCACTTGAACAGTATTATACCGAGCAAAAAGCCGACCTCATGGTGATGGGTGCATACTCGCATTCACGTTTACGTGAAATGGTGCTAGGTGGGTTCACCCGCCATTTCCTTAACTCGCGCATCTGCAACCTGATGCTGGCGCATTAACAACCCGGAGGACTTATGCAGAAATTCCACAATATTTTATTTGTCAGCCACGGCGTGACGGACGAAACCGAAGCTCTCACACAAGCGCTTAGTCTTGCGCGTAACAATAACGCCGCCCTCAAAGCATTGGTGGTTTGTCCTGAATTTCCCAAGGAAATGGCGAATTACAAGAGCAAATATGAAGCCTCACTCAAAGAGCAACTCGAAACATCGATTAGGGCAACCCGAGAAGTGGTGAAGGTCAGCGAAGCGGACGTGCCTGTGCAGGTTGAGGTGGAAAGTGGGGATATGCCCTCGGTTCGCATCATTCGCCATGTACTGAAAGATGCACATGACCTGGTGATTAAAGAAGCTGAACCGAAGGAAAGCGGCAAAGGCTTCAAAGCAATGGATATGGAATTACTGCGTAAGTGTCCATGCCCTGTATGGCTCACTCGTCCAATCAGCCGACATCGGGGCGAAATGAAAATTGCCGTAGCGATTGATCCGCACAGCATGGCTCCTGAAGGACACGATCTTTCACTGCGGCTGCTGGAGCTTTCCCGCTCTCTCGCCGATACATGCAGCGGTGAATTGAATATCATTTCCTGCTGGGATTATGAATTCGAGGAATATCTGCGGGGGAATGTGTGGATTAAAGTATCCGACGATGAATTGATCCGAACGGCACACGCCGCACAAAGCGAGCATCGCGCCGGGCTGGAAAGCATAGTAAAGAAATCAGGAATTCAGGGGAAATTGCAGGTGCATCATGTGCGTGGCCGCGCCGATCAGATGATTCCGAAATATGTGGCAGATCGGGAGATCGATATTCTGGTCATGGGAACGGTGGCGCGCACTGGCATTCATGGCTTTATCATGGGCAATACGGCTGAAAATATAGTACAAAAACTGGGATGCTCCTTGCTGGCTCTCAAGCCTAACGGCTTCATCTCTCCGGTGAAGCCATATTAAATAATGGAAGGTAATAAGAATGCAGAAAGCAAAACCGGAAGGGATTCAGGTCGCATGGCATAATATATCTACGGAGGCTTCACTTGAGAAGCTGCAAACTGCTGCCACAGGCCTAAGCGAAGCAGAGGCAAAACTTCGTCTTGAAACCTACGGTGCAAACCGCCTTCCCGAAGCGGCAAAGCGCAGCGCGTTCATGCGCTTCCTGCTGCAATTTCACAATATCCTGATTTATGTGCTGCTCGGCTGTGCCTTGGTGACGGCGGCACTCGACCACTGGATTGATACGGGCGTGATTCTGGCGGTGGTGGTAGCCAATGCCATCATCGGATACATTCAGGAAGGCAAGGCGGAAAAGGCAATGGATGCCATCCGCCATATGCTCGCCCCTCATGCCAATGTCATTCGCGGCGGTGAGCGCATCAGTATTGAAGGCGATCAGCTTGTTCCCGGTGATATTGTGCTGCTGGAGGCTGGCGATAAAGTGCCTGCCGATCTACGCCTGCTCACCGCACATGGGATGAGCGTGCAGGAAGCGATCCTGACGGGTGAATCTGTCCCTGTCGAAAAACATATCGAGCCAGTTGCCGAAGATGCCCCACTCGGCGACCGCTCCTGCATGGCGTTTTCTGGCACGCTGGTGACATCGGGTCAGTGCAAAGGCGTGGTGGTGGCCACGGGAGGTAGCACCGAAATCGGGCGTATCAGTGGGTTGCTGTCGGAAGTAGAGATGCTGACCACGCCACTGGTTCAGCAAATGGGCGTGTTTTCAAAATGGCTGACCATCCTGATTCTGATCATTGCGGCGATATTGCTCGCCTTCGGTTATTTCGTGGAGCATTACGACTTTACGGAAATGTTTATGGCAGTCGTAGGGCTTTCGGTTGCCGCCATCCCCGAAGGCTTGCCAGCCGTGCTTACCATTACGCTGGCGATCGGCGTCCAGGCAATGGCGAGGCGTAACGCGATTGTGCGCCGCTTGCCGGCGATTGAAACACTGGGATCGGTATCCGTCATTTGCACCGATAAAACAGGTACGCTGACCCGCAATGAAATGATGGTAGCTTCGGTGCTGACGCACCAGCACCTGTTCGCGCTGGAAGGCACCGGCTATGAGCCAAAAGGTCTGCTCACGCTTCATAACGCGCAGGTTGCGCCTTCTGAGCATGGCGTGTTGGAGGAACTCGCCCGTGCGGCGGCACTCTGTAACGATGCGGCGCTTCGCGAGCATGACGGCGTATGGCATGTGGAAGGCGATCCGATGGAAGGCGCACTGCTCGCATTCGCTGGAAAAATGAATGTGGATGGACGCAAAGAGCAAGCGGCATGGACGCGCACGGATGCAATCCCCTTTGATGCCAAGCACCGCTTCATGGCCACGCTGAATCACGACCACGAGCGCCATGCGTTTGTATTTGTGAAAGGTGCGCCGGAGCGGATTCTTTCCATGTGCAAAGATCAGCGCAGCGTTGACGGTAAAACGGAATCCCTGAATAGTGCCTACTGGAACGAAAAGGCGGAATCCATCGCGGCACTCGGCCAGCGCGTGCTGGCTTTTGCGGTGCAATCGGTAAAGCCCGAACATACCGTGTTACAGCACCGCGAAGTGGAAGGCACACTCACATTGCTGGGCATGGTGGGGATGATTGACCCACCGCGTGCGGAAGCGATTGCAGCAGTGGCGGAATGTCATAGCGCAGGGATTCGCGTAAAAATGATTACCGGCGACCATGCGAAAACCGCCGCTGCGATTGGTAAACAAATCGGCCTGCAAAACTCTGACAAAGTGCTCACCGGAGCCGATCTCGACGGCATGGATGATGCAGCATTGAAGAATGTGGTTCTGGATTGCGATATTTTCGCCAGAACCAGCCCGGAGCATAAATTACGCCTTGTTATGGCGCTGCAATCGCATGGCATGACGGTGGCCATGACGGGTGACGGGGTGAACGACGCTCCCGCACTCAAACGCGCTGACGCAGGCATTGCGATGGGGCTCAAAGGTTCGGAAGCTGCCAAGGAAGCTGCCGAGCTGGTGCTGGCCGATGATAATTTCGCTTCCATTGCCGCCGCCGTGCGCGAAGGCCGCACCGTGTATGACAATATCCAGAAGGTCATCAGCTGGACGCTGCCCACCAACGCCGGGGAAGCGATGGTGATTATTATTGCGCTACTCATGGGTTTGACGTTGCCCGTCACGCCGATTCAGATTTTGTGGATCAACCTGATTACCGCCGTGACGCTCGGCATTGCGCTGGCGTTTGAGCCAACCGAAGAAAACACTATGCGACGCCCACCGCGACCGCGCCATGAGCCGTTACTCACTGGCGAGTTGGTCTGGCATATCGTGCTGGTGTCTGTGCTTTTCCTCTGCGGTGTGTATGGCATTTTCACCTACGCGATTGATCGCGGCTACAGCGTGGAATTGGCACGCACACTGGCGGTGAATACGCTGGTGGTGATGGAAATCTTCCACCTGTTCTTCATCCGCAACATCTACGGAACGTCACTGACCTGGCAGGCCGTTCGCGGCACTCGCACCGTCTGGGTCACGGTCATCGCCATCACCGGTGCGCAATTTGCGATAACCTATTGGCCGCCGTTGCAGCAGATTTTCGGCACGAGCGACGTCGCCCTGGCCGATGGTATCCTTATCGTCGCGCTGGGAGCGGCATTTTTTGCCATCCTGGAAATCGAAAAGCAGTTGAGGCTCAGATTGCCGAGGGCGCAGTCGGTCGAAAAAGGCCAGAGCTGACCAGGAACGAGCTAAGCACATGGGGCGAACCGCGAAGATGGCGCGCGCGCCCGACGCTGCGCGCCAGGTCGATCTGCATTGCGCGGCACCCGATCCGGGGCGATGATCAGCGCGTGATTCAGCATCGATCATTCCCGTCATCGACACTCGATCAGCAATGACCGCTCGCGCCATTCTCTTTCCCACGGACTTCAGCGGGCGCTGTGATCGCGCACGCGACCGCGCCGTGCGTCTGGCGCAGCGCTGGGACGCCCGCTTGATCCTGCTGCACGTTCGACTGACGCCCAGCGACAACGGCGCCGGCGACGAGAGCCTCGAGCAGGCGCGCCTCGAAACCAGGCTTCGAGAGGAGGTCGGCGAGGGGTCGATCGATGTCGAAGTCCGCATCGCCAGCGGAGATGTCGCCGATGCAATTGTCCAAGCGGCATCCGAAGTTGCGGCGGACCTCATCGTCACCGGCCTGTCGCAGCGAGACGAACTCGGCGACTTCCTGGTCGGCACTACCGTCGAGCGCGTGGTGCGGCACGCCAGTTCTCCCATACTCGTCGTCAAGCACCAGCCGCGGGCCGACTACGAACAGATTATGGTCGCCACGGATTTTTCCGACTGCGCCCAAGCCGCCCTGGAAACCGCAGGCGCCTTGTTTTCGAATGCGCGGTTCACGCTCGTGCACGCCTATAAAGTCAGTCTCGAAGGCCTTCGGGGGAAGGAGGAGCCCGCCGCGATCCGGCAGGTCGAGATCGCTACCGAACTCGGCGAGTTCCTGCAGCGGATCAACGTGCCTGCCGGCGTGCGCGAACGTCTGGAGATCAACGTTGACTATGGCGACATCTGCGCCGTGGTGCGTGACCATGTGCAGTCGAGCGGGGCCGACCTCGCTGTGCTTGGGACGCATGGACGTTCGGGCATCGTCGGAACTTTGATCGGGAGCACGGCACGCACGCTGCTGGCGTGCCTCGACTGCGATATCCTCCTGGTAAGAAGAGCTTAGGGCGTGGCTCGGTCCGAGCGGCCTTTGGCACGCGCTTGATATCGCCCCGGTGACGCAAGAACATATGTCGATGACCCGCAGCCAGCCCGCTTCCAACGCCGCTGCGCGTCGTGCGCATCTCCTGATTCTCTTGGTTGTGCAGTTGTTGATGGCGACCGAGGTCGTGGCGCTGGTCATCCGCCAGCAGTGGCTTCACCTGTTCCTCGTCACCGGCATCATGACCGCCACGCTCTTGCCGGTAATCCTGCGCCGTCGCCTGCCAATCCGGATCCCGTCCGAGATCCAGATCTTCGTCGTGCTCTTCGTCTTCGCCACGCTGTTCCTGGGGGAGGTGCGGGATTATTACGAGCGCATCTGGTGGTGGGACCTGGCGCTTCACGCCACCGCGGGACTCCTCCTCGGCATCTTCGGTTTCATGATCGTCTACATGCTGAATGAAGACCGGAGGGTGGATCTCCACATGCGGCCCTCGTTCGTGGCGCTTTTCGCCTTCTTCTTCGCGCTCGGCATCGGCGGGCTCTGGGAGATCTTCGAGTTTGCCATGGACCAGACATTCGGGATGACGATGCAAAAGCCGACGCCGGGCGACCCCTCTGGTTTGACGGACACGATGCACGATCTGATCGTCAATATGGTCGGTGCGGCGATGATCAGCGTGGCGGGCTGGCGATACCTGCGAAAGACCCGGGCTTCCTACGTCGACAGCTGGGCAAGGCGCTTCATAGAGCGCAATCCCCAAATTTTCGGCGACTAGACCGGTGGACGAGCCGAGCGGCCGCTCCGTTGGCGAATGCGAAACCAGCACCGCCCTTTGAGGACCAGTCAGCGTTGGAAGGTCACCACGGCGCTCCTCAAGCAGCCTCAGCAACTGCGATCCGCTTCGCCGTGCGCACGAAACTGTCGGGATTGAGCGAGATCGAATCGATGCCCTGGTTAACCAGGAATGCCGCGAACTCCGGGTAGTTCGAGGGTGCCTGGCCGCAGATGCCGATCTTGATGCCGGCGGCATGCGCTTTCCGGATGGCTTCCACGATCATCCATTTCACCGCCTCGTCCCGCTCGTCGAACAGGTCGGCCAGGATGCCCGAGTCCCGGTCCACGCCGAGCACCAGTTGCGTCAGGTCGTTCGAGCCGATC
>DITH01000192.1 GCA_002422745.1 Alphaproteobacteria bacterium UBA6189 | reverse complement strand
CTGCTGCGCTGATAGAGCGCGACGTTAACTGCGCTGCTGGATCTGTTCCGGCCCACGGGTGGGAAGCTCGGGCCCACGGCTCGGCATGTCGGGGCCGGTCGGAATCGGCACTTCTTTCACGCCATGCTGCGCCATCACCTGACCGATGGACTGCACTTCGTTTAGCACGGAGGGCGGTAATTTCGCTTCAAAATAATCGGCCAGCTTTTGCATCATGCTATTGGCGAAGCGGGCTGCCTTTCCCAGCAGCGAGGTGGGCTCGGCAGCCGGGGTGGCGGCGGGCTGTACCGGCGGTTCGACCGGTGAGGGCGACGCTGCGGCTGGCGGCGGTTGGTTGAGGCTGGCATGGCGCTCGAGCTCTGCCGGGCTGAGCGCGGGTGGTTGTGCGGCTGTAGGTTGTGGTACAGCTTGCGGCGCAGGCGCAAGCAACTGATCGAGCAATGCGGCGGGTGACGACTGCGCCGTGGCCGCCAGCGCCGGATGGGGGGCGGCATGCAGTTGCTGGTCGCGCTGCAATTGCTGATACTGCTGGGTGCTCGGCTCGGGCTGCATAGGTTGCTGCGCGTGCAACGCGGGGTGTAACGCCGGCTCCACCGGTTGGGGCTGGGCCGCACGATGGGCCTCTTCCCCATAGGGTGCATGGGTGGAAGCAGCGGCCGCAGGGGCCAGTGTGGTGGGGTCGAATAACGGCTCGCTCGCCGGCGGCTGCAAGATTTCCTGGGCAGTGGCGAGCTGGTTGGCCTGTTCCTCTTCTTTCGTATCGCCGCCGGAGCTGGCAGAAGTGTCGCCCGCGATAATACCATTGAGGCGGCGCAGGGTTTCGGGCCCGGCGACCCCATCGGCATGCAACCCTTCACGGCCCTGGAAAGCGGTGACGGCATTAACGGTATTGCCGTCGAAAAATCCATTCACCTGATCGTCGGCAAAGGCGCGCACGGCAGCAAGCCGACGCTGCAGCTCGGCGACGAAATCGCCGGAGTCGCCGAATTTCAGGGTGATGTTAGACGGTAAGAACATAGTGCCTGACGGTTAGTGCTTTCTGCTTCGTTATAAAACGATCAGCATCGAACGCCAACCTTTAACTAACGCCCCGGTACGATGCGCGCCGCAGTGTCTAGTCTTCGTCGGAATATTGGCGTTCCTGCCGTTCGTAACGTTCCTGCGCCTCGGTGGTGCGGGTAACGACGGGACGGGCTTCCAAACGCTTGATGCCGATTTCATCGCCGGTATCTTCGCAGTAGCCGTACTCGCCTTCTTCGATCCGGCGGATGGCCGAGTCGATTTTGGAAATGAGTTTCAGATAACGGTTGCGGGTGCGCAGCTCGACCCCGGCTTCGGTTTCCAGCGAGGCACGGTCGGCGATGTCGGCCTGGTGCCAGTTTTCCTCGTGGAGGTGATCGAGCGTCTCGCGCGATTCTTCCATCAATTCTTTCCGCCAGCTAAGCAGCTTCTGGCGGAAATATTCCAGCTGCTGCGGGTTCATGTAGGCTTCTTTTTCGGTCGGCTTGTAACCGGCAGGAAGTTTTACGGGTTTATAGGGCGTCTTCGGCTTGGCGGCGACGACCGGTTTGCTGGTGACCGGCTTGGCGGCGGACTTGGCTGCTGGTTTCGCGGTCGATTTTGCCGTCGAAGGTTTCGCGGGAGCTGCTTTCTTTACCAATTTGGCGGTCGGCTTGGTAGCCGGTTTTTTGGCCGAGGGTTTGGCAGCTTTTTTCGCGGAGGATTTCGCCATGATGACATCCTATTGAAGGTTAAACTCGGTGGAGTTTACGTAACCGGCGAGACAGCATCAAGGCCGATGGCGGCGCTGTACACAGCGATTTATAAGAAAGGTATGAGGAATTACCCCGAAAAACGCTAACGCGACGGCAATAGGCCCGACATTTCGAGTTTTGCCAGCTCGACTGCGGCGCGGACTTCGATCTCGTCGAGGACCGCATTGAGCATCGGATGATGGGTGAGGGCGCGTTCTTCGGCGACGAGGCGTTCCAGGTTGCGCAACGTGGAAAGCGGCAGGCTGCCCATGAGGATAGCGTTGCGCAGCTGTTCCAGTGCTTCCAGCGTGAATCGGCCGCGTTTGACGGCTTTGCGGCGATGCAATTCTTCGTCGTCCACTTCATTGATGCCAAGCAAACCGCTGACCCCGCTCATCGGTGCGACGGGCGAGGCAGGGGCAGCTTCGCGCACGCCTTCCGCCTCGGAGAGCGCCTCGGCAAAGCCGCTGGCGGATGTACTGCCGGTGCGGCGCACAGGCTTGGCGGTGGTGACGGGTTTACTGTAGCCGACTTTTTCAATCATCCCGCTACTATAGGGCAAGGAATCGTTGCGGAAAACCGGCAAAAATTGCCCGGCGGCCACGGGCGCTGCCCCACCCTTGGTAATAGGTGGGGTAGGGCAAGCGTTTTGGACAAAAAGTATGTTGAATTATAGGTGGTTAAGCAGTTGGCACGATTGTCGCATAGTGGGTGGCGAAAAAGAAGACTCGGGAGCTACACATGCCTGCCAAGATGTATCCACAGTCCAAAGGTACCATCAAATGGGTCGTTGGTAAAAGCCTGATCGGCATGGTTGCGGCAACCTTGGTTGCCATGGCCGCCGTCATGGCTTTTGCCCCGTCGGCGCATGCGGCACGGATTAAAGATGTGGTCGCCTTCGAGGGTGTCCGCGATAACATGCTGATGGGTTACGGGCTGGTCGTGGGTCTGAACGGCACCGGCGATAAACTGCAGAACAATGCGTTTACCGAACAATCGCTGATTGGATTTCTCGAGCGCCAGGGCGTGAATACCCGCGGGCTGCAGCTGAAATCGAAGAACGTGGCGGCGGTGACAGTGACGGCAAAGCTGCCTGCCTTCGCCCGCGCCGGTAGCAATATCGATATCACCATCAGCGCCATGGGCGACGCGAAAAGCCTGATGGGCGGCACGCTCCTCGCTACGCCGCTGCAAGGGCCGGATGGCAATGTTTATGCCGTGGCGCAAGGGCCGGTTACCGTCGGTGGCTTCTCGGCTTCGGGCGAGAGCGGCAGCAATATCACTAAGGGCGTGCCGACGAATGGATTCATTGCCAACGGGGCGATTGTGGAGCGTGAAATCGATTTCCGCCTGAACGATCTTGCCAGCCTGAAACTGAGCCTGCGCAACCCGGACGTGACGACGGCGAGCAATGTGAGCCGCGTGATCAACCAGCAGGTCGGCCCGGGTGTGTCGACCGTGGAAGATCCCGGCACGGTGGTGGTGACGATTCCTTCGGCCTATCAGGGCGACGTGATTGCACTGCTGGCCGATATCGAAACGCTGAACGTGGAAACGGATCAACCGGCACGCATCGTGGTGGATGAAGCCACCGGCACCATCGTGATGGGCGAGAACGTGCGCATCAGCACCGTGGCGGTCGCTCAGGGCAACCTGATCGTGAAGGTCGAGGAAAGCCCGCAAGTGTCGCAACCGAACCCGTTCGCACCCGAAGGGGCGGAGACGGCCGTGGTGCCCCGCACCGACGTGACGGTGAGCGAGGAAGCCGGCAACCAGATCGCCGTGATTGAAGAAGGCGCCACGCTGAAAGACCTGGTGGGCGGGCTGAATGCCCTGGGTGTCGGCCCGCGTGACCTGATTACCATTTTGCAAACCATCAAAGCGGCTGGGGCACTCCAGGCCGATATCGAGACGAGGTAGCCATGCAGAGCGTCCATCTCGGGAAAGTAACGGATATCGATATGATGCAAGTTCAAACATCCACCGCCAACCGGCTCGGCACCGCGCAAAAAGCGAAAGCGGTCGCGCGCGGAGCCAGTCCGGAGAAGATGGACGAAGTCGCCAAGGAATTCGAGGCGCAGTTCATCTCGCAGATGCTGTCGAACATGTTCGCTGGAGTGGAAACCGACGGGCCGTTGGGCGGCGGCGAGGCGGAAGGCACCTACCGTTCGATGATGATCGATGAATACGGCAAGCTGATCTCCCGCGCTGGGGGCATCGGGGTTGCCGACCATGTGAAACGCGAAATGCTGCGTCTGCAGGAAGTGGAGTAACCGATGGAAACCCAGAATATCTCCATGCATGAACTGCCGCATATCGAGGTGCCTGCCCACGGGTTCGACCTTGAGGAGCTGATGGATGCCACCGCTCGGCTGGCCGATTTACTGGAAGAGGAAACTCACGCGCTGCAAGCCATGGAGCTGGATGCGGTAGCGAAGCTGCACGCGAAGAAACTGGAGATCACGCAGTTGCTGGAATCCTACCAGAAGCAGCTGAAGGTGAATCCCGACATGCTGAAAGGGTCGGGCGCGGGTAAGCTGGAAGAGTTCAGCAAACTGGCCGATGACCTGACGGAAGTGATGGAAGAGAATTTCCGCCGTACGGCGGTGGCGCGCGCCGTGAACCAGCGCATCATGCAGACCATCATTGAAACGGTGAGCGAGCATAATCGCCCCGGCACCTATAATCGCTATGGCAACTCGGCCCTGCAACAGGACCTGTCGCTGTCGCTCAACCTGAACCAGAAAGCGTAAGTCCATGTCGCTGGGTATCGCACTTAACAATGCTGTTTCTTCACTGCGCCTGAACCAGCAGGCACTGTCGGTGTTGTCGAACAACCTCGCCAACGTGAATACGGATGGGTATTCGCGCAAAGTGATCGAGCAAACGGCGGTGTATGTCGAAGGCGTCGGCAACGGCGTCAAAATCGACGATGTGGTGCGCAAGGTCGATACGTACCTGCAACGTTCGGTGATGTCGCAAGGCTCCACCACACAGCGCCTTGGCGCGATCGATAATTACTATGGCCGCCTGCAGGTGCTGCTCGGCGAACCGGGTGCGCAAAACTCGATCGACGAGTACATGACCACGTTCTTTAATACCATGCAACAGATGGCCGATCAGCCGGATCGCACCTCATACCGTAGCAATTTCGTCAACGCGTCGGAACTGCTGGCGCAACAGGTGTCGGGCCTGGCCTATGAGTTGGAAAGCCTGCGCTTTCAGGCCGACAGCGATATCAGCGGTGCACTGACCGAAACCAATGCGGCGCTTAAGAAATTATATGAACTGAACAGTGCGATTTCCCGTTCCTCGGCAGTGGGGCAATCGACCGCCGGGCTTCTCGACGAGCGCGATGCCGCGCTTAAAGTGGTGGCCAATAACCTGGATGTGACCTCTTACTACGAGCCGAACGGCACGGTGTTGGTGACGGCCGGTAATGGTGTGCCGCTGGTGGATGGTATTTTGCACCAGCTGGAATACACCCCGATTGCCTCGGTCGATAACCTGGTGAACGACGAGCGGATCGATGCGATTAAAGTGCTGAGCCTCGATATCAATAACCAACCCGTCGGTTCGCCGAGCATACTGGTCAGTGGTGGACGGGCGTCGGAAGTTACTTCCGGCCTGAATGCCGGTAAAATCCAAGGCTTGCTCGAACTTCGCGATCAGTTGATTCCCAATGTACTCGATCAGCTCGACATGCTGGCGAGCCAGCTGCGGGACGCGATGAATGCGTTGCATAACGATGGTTCGGGTTATCCGCCGGCGCGCAGCCTTACCGGTACCCGCCCGGTCTATCGCGCGGCGGAATATGAATGGTCGGGCTCGGTGCGTATCGCGGTGCTGTCGCCGGACGGCCAGCCTATTCAATCCCCCTATGCGGATGAAGCCTATACCGGCATCCGCCCGATGACGTTGAATCTCGGTAACCTTGCAACCGGCGGGGTGACCGGCCGCGCCAGTATTGAAACCATTGTGGACGAAATAAACAGTTATTACGGCGCGCCAGGCAATAAGGCAGTGGTGGGCAACGTGAATAACATCAAGCTGGTGTCGAATACCAATACATTGCCGAGCGGCGGAACGTCGCTGTTCGATTTCGATCTCGATATCAGTAATATCTCGGGCAGCGATGCGCAGGTGTTTGTCAGCAACGTGACGGTGCGGGATGCATCGAACGCTGTGCTGAATAATGCGCTGACGCGCGATGTCGCCACTCAGACCCTGTCCAGCAGCGGCACCTACACGACCTATGCGAATGCATCGTATGTCGATGTGAAATTACTGGCGACCGGAGGCATTAAAGCGGGCGACCGGATTTACCTCGAGCCGCCGGCGCTGGCAGACGTGAATGGTATTAGCGGGACACAGTTGGGCGGGTATTTTGTGGTAAGCCAAGTGACCGGCGATACCATCCGCATCGAGACCACGGGCACGGCAAATGCGAACGGCCCGGTTGATGATGCGTCGGGTGCCAAAGTGAAGCTGGCCTACGATACCGTAGCCGCAGGCGAAGAGCGCCGCACGCGCGAAGCCGGTCAGCTGCAGGTTGACTTATCGGCTGGGATTTCCTCGCCCTATTATATGATTACGGTCAATGTCGGGATAGCGGACGACGAGGGCAATGTTCGCACATCGCAAATCACGTACCGGGTGGAGAATAAAAAAACCAACCTGGAGAACGACCGCTATTCCGCCGTCACGGCGACCGGTGACGGCCATGTCGAGATTCCCCTGACGACGCAGCCGGCCTTGCGCGCACTGCTGGTAGATGCCAACGGCAACGAACTGCCACGAGTCAACGGCCGATATGTCGATCAGCCGGGGTATCTGAAAATCATCGGTGGTGGCACGGATTACGTGGTGGCGATCGATGAAATGGATTCGGCCAATAATGGCGACGAAGGAGCGTTACCCCCAGTGCCAGCCAGCGGCTGGGGCTTTTCGCATTTCTTCGGACTCAATAACTTCTTTGCCAGCAACGAGCCGATCGAAGGCGGCGATACCGTGAAAGGCAGCGCGATTAATCTGCGGGTGGAGCAGCGGATCAAGAACGACCCCAACCTGGTAAGCTCGGGTCAGCTGGTACTGCAGACGCAGCCCGCCAATCCCAATGAAAAACCGCAATACACCTATGTTCGCCATGCCGGCGATAACAGCGCCGCCCAGGCCATGGCGAATTTGAGCAACACGCCGCTGTACTTCCAGTCAGCCGGCGGGCTGCCCAATACCAGCCTGTCGCTGCAATCCTATGCCAGCGAAATGCTGGGGTATCTGGCTTCGCTTAGCGACGGTGCCAGCCAGAATTACGAAAACGCGCAGCTGCTTTACGACGGGTTCAATGCCCGCGCCAAAGCGATCAGCGGCGTGAACCTCGATGAGGAACTAGCCAATACCGTGATCTTCCAGAACTCGTATGCCGCCAGCGCGCGCATTGTGACGGTGGTGAACGAAATGTTCAAAACCCTGGTGGATGCGACCTAATTAGGAGAAGCATATGACAACCTTAAACCGCCTTGGCAGTGTGACCCTGCTCAATGATACCATGCGGGATGTCGGCAACCTGCAAAAGGAACTGGCGACCCTGCAGGAGCAGATATCAAGCGGTGTGAAAGCCAAAACCTTCCAGCAGCTCAACGGGCAGGTCGAGCAATATACGCTGCTGGAGTCGCGCATCCGCCGCACACAGCAATTCATGGAAAGCAACGAAGTGGCGATTGCTCGCATGCAAACGGCCGACCAGGCGATGAGCCAACTGATCGATATCGCCGATTCCATGGAGAACCTGCTGGTTGCCGGGCTGGATGCGGCAACCGGAACCGCTTTGCCGCTAGAACAGCAAATGAAAGACCTGCTGAACGCGATGGCTTCAGCCCTTAACACCAATTTTGACGGACGGTATATTTTCGCGGGTACGGCGACCAACGTGATTCCGGTGCCCAGTACCGACGTCGACCCGGCGCAGCAGGGCGTGCCCGATGCCGGGTACTATGCTGGCTCAACGACCAGCATCAAGCTACGGGCCGACGAAACGGTGGAATATGATTTCCCCGTGCGGGCAGACGACCCGGCGTTTCAGAAAATGTATGCGGCCGCCAAACAGGCGCTGGCGGGCCACGCCTCGGGTGACCGCGAGGAAATGAAAGCCGCACTCACCCTGATGCAGCAGGCGCAGACCGACCTCAATAGCTCGCGCGCCCGGGTGAATATGACCTTCCTGAATGTCGGCGACATCAATGAACGGCTGGGTAGCCTGAATCTTTACTGGAAAGGGGTGACCGAGAAAGTAGGAAAAACCGACATCGTGGCCGCTACGACGCAGATTGCCAGCTATGAGGCAGTGCTTCAGGCCACGTTCCAAGTCTATGCACGGCTGAGCCAGTTACGGCTCAGCGATTACCTTCGTTAACCTAAGCTAACGGAAAATTCATGCAGGATTTATTTCGTTTGCTTGCAACCCGACCCCGCTGTGGTAAAGTTAGGAGATTCCTTCTTTGTCGCGGGTTTACTAGTTCACACGCGTAACAGAGGAGAGAGAACATGTTGCGAGGAGACACCCTCATGACCGGTAGTAACCCGGCGGTAATGAATCAGGCCCCGATCACCGAGCCCGTTGAAGGCGAGGCGATCGATACCCGTTTTGGTCAGGTGCAGCTATATCGTCGTCAGCCGATCATGTTTTTGAACGGCTTGCTCGGCATGCCCGATAAAGTGCAATTCTGCCTTACCAATTTCCCGTCCGAGAAAATGGCGCGGTTCAAGCTGCTGCAATCGTTGGAGGATCATGCGTTATCCTTCATCACCCTGCCGCTCGACATGACCAACCCGATCATCGAGCGGGGCGATATGGAACAGGCGGCGAAGGATCTCGACATCCCCGCCGACCAATTGGCCGCATTGCTGATCGTATCGGTGCATCGCGAACCGGGCGGCACCAAGCTTTCGGTAAATGCCCGTGCACCGATTTTCATGCATGCCGCAAAGCGGGTTGCCACCCAATATGTATTTCCGCACACGAAATACGATATCCGCCGCATGATTACGCTTTAATCGCGCGCGCGGATAACGAAGAGGGCGCTGCCATCACGGCAGCGCCTTTTTTTGTAGCTGAGCGGCGAACAGATGCGTATGCTGCGCGCGTTATGATCGACCGTCTGGAAACACTCGCTGTTGCGCGCTTCACCTGCCTGGGTGACCGTTGCGAGGATACGTGCTGCAAGGGGTGGGGTATGCAGCTCACTCAGGAAACCGTCGCGCTGTATCAGGAAAAATCGCCTGAGCTGATGGATGCGGTTGTGCAGGGGGCGGAGGCCGATTACGTGATGAAGCGTGATCCGGTGACCGATTATTGCGTGAAGTTCGACGCGGGCTGGTGCGGTATCCATCGCGATTATGGCGCAGATTTTCTTGGCGACGCCTGCCATTTTTATCCGCGTATTACGCGCGGCGTCGGCCAGACAACCTTGACTACCGCGTCGCTTTCCTGTCCGGAAACGGCACGGTTGATGCTGCTGGAAGCGGATGCATTTGCTACCGCGCCGCGCACGGAAAGCCGGGTACCCTTTTCGCTGAAACAGTATTTGCCTGACGGGATGGACGAAGCGGCGGCGCTGGCGCTGCACCAGTTATGCCTTACCGAAGCAGCGCACGCCGATTATTCGCCGGAAGAAAATTTCCTGCGCGTCCAGGCGGTGGGAGAGGCGCTGGCCTTGCAGCCCATCCATCAATGGCCGGAGGCGGCCGCGTTTTACTTTAAAATCGCCGCTGGGCGTTTGCCCGCCATCGAACCGGTTGCGACGGATCCTTTCCATTTACTGCAAGCGCTGCACGGCTTGGTTGGTGCCAGTAAAGCGAGTGCGCGGCCACGCCTGATGCGTACTATTGCGCGGATGGAACAGGCCCTCGGCGTACAGCTGGAAGCTACGGGCATGCAGCTCGCGCCGGATGCGGCAGAGCGTTACTTGCGATTGGTGCATCATTATAAGCAGCATGCCGCCATTGCGCTTTCCTTGCCGTTGAAGCGCTACCTGCAGGCGCAGTTAAGTATGGCGTTCTTTCCTTTCGCCGGGCTGGGTGAAACGCTCAGCGAGCGCCTGACGATTATCGGGGTTCGTTTCGCGACGACGAAACTGGCGCTCATGGCGGCAGCCCTGCAAAGCGGTGGAGTGCCTGGCGAAGATGTGGTGGTCGAAACCGTGCAGAGCCTGTCGCGTTTTCTGGATCATCTGGCTGAGCCTGCCTTGTCGTTGCAGATTTATCACGAAGTGGGCTGGATGCGACCACCGCGCCTGCGCGCCGTGCTGATGGAGTAGTAGGGAATTCCTTGCGACAGTGGTTTTTATAAGGAAGCCATAAATTTTTTTATGACACTGCATGCGATTTGTGGCATAGTGTTTTTTATGTGAGTAGTCCGACAGAAGACGGATTGCTTCACCTTAAAAAGACGCTGCAGGGAGGCTAAATATCCATGTGGCTGATTTATAAGGACTCTGCCGTTAACAGTATTTTAACGAAGTGCTGTTATAGGTGGAAACATGCGGAGGATATTTACCCGGTGACATGAAGTCGCCACGTATCCGAAGTATGGTGGGCAAGTAGCCCTGGTATAAACATCCAAGTAGGAGAGTATCCATGCTTAACTCCATTAACACCAACATCGCTGCGTATTCCGCGCAGGGGAACATCGGTAAGGCGTCGACCTCGGCAGCCGCATCGATCTCTCGCCTGTCGAGCGGTAACCGCATCGTAAAAGCGTCGGACGACGTTGCCGCTCTGTCGATCGGTACTTCGCTCAAAACCGGCGTAACCACTCTGCGGCAAGCACTTGCGAATACCTCGCAAGGTACCAGCCTGCTGCAGGTAGCTGACGGTGCACTGAGCCAGATCAGTGACATTCTTCAGCGTCAAAAAGCTATTGCCACCCAGGCCAACAGCGGCACGCTGTCGGACACGGAGCGTAGCTACCTCAACCAGGAATTCCAGGCTTTGAAAGCCCAGATTGACCAGATCGCCAATTCGTCGAGCTTCAGCTCGGTGAAACTGCTGGATGGTTCGCTCTCGGGTAGCGCAACGGTTGGAACCAGCAGCGTCGACGTGGCGCTTTCGGTGGCCACTACCCCGACCACGCTGGTCAGCCTTGCTGGCGGCTTCGATGTGGGTGATGTCATCACCATCAACGGGGTGGATATCACCACCGTTGCTACCGGCGCGACGGCCGGTACGCAGGTGAACGCGGCTACCTACGACGTCACCTTGGTGGATGAAGCTACGGCTCAGGCGGCCTCGTTGGCTACCTCGCTGAACGCCAGCACGGACGAACGTCTGGCGAAGTTCTACTTCACCTCGAGCGGTGCGGATCTGCAAGTGCAGGTGCGTCCGGGCTACACGCTGAACAACCAGGCTGAAGCCAACCTCACCTACTCGATCGAAGAAGCGGCTACTTCTTATAACCGCAACCCGATAGATCTGTTCACCATCAACGATGAGTTCGATCCGACTGACACGATTGTCCTCAACGGTACGACCTTTACGTTTGTGGCATCGGGTGCAACCGGCAACCAGTTCAACGTAGGCACGGATGCGGCGACCCAGGTAGCCAACATCCTTTCGGTTCTGCAAAACAGCGCTAGTCCGAGCATGACGCCGTTTACCTTCACGGCTTCCGGCACCACAATTCGTGCGGCTCTGGCGGATGGTGCTACCGACACCACGTTCACGGTCGCGGCTGGGACCGTTGCTGTCCCGGGTGACTGGACCATCGTAACTGCTGCAGCTGACTTCGCTCAGACCACGGCGGACGACGATATTACCGGTGCCAACTCGGGTTCGATCAACCTGACTCAGTACGATCGCGGTAACATTTTCACGGTAGGTGGCGGTAACGCTGCCAACGGTGATAAAATTACCGTTAACGGTGTAGCGATTGAGTTCACCACTGCCACGGTCGGCACGGCCGAGGCAGCCGGTAAGGTTCGCGTAGGTGCATCGGAGACAGAAACCGCCGCCAACCTGGCTGCGTTCCTGAACTCCAGCACCGATGCTCGCCTGTCGAACTTCTCGTTCGATAACAACGCCGGCGTCGTTCGCGCTTACCTGGCAACGGGTCAGCTCGGCGGCACCACGGGCCTCAGCATCACCAGCTCGGTCACCACGGGCGCCAACCTTACGGGCGGCACCACGACGATCGCCGATACTTACTCGCGTGACGGTCTCGGTGAAAACCGTACCCGTGCACTGGGTGAGATCTCGGGCTCGCTGCTGGCCAACGGCAACACCGGTACGGCTTCGGGTTCGGCTGTGAACCTTTCGGGTGTCCGTAACAACGCCGATTTCATCGGTAAGTTGGGTACGGGTGCTTTCGGTTCCTTCACCGCAACCTACACCGCACAGGACACGGTATCGCTGAGCATTAAAGTGGGTGACATCACCTACAGCGCAGCTGCTGTGGACGTAAGCAACACCACCGCCACCACCATTACCTTCAACGGTAACGATGGTGAAGGTGACGCAGCTGGCGGCAGCTTCTCGCTGACCATCCGCGGCGGTGCTGTGGACGTGAACTCGATTGACGGTCAGGCCGACGCGGATGCGCTTGCTGTACGCCTCAATGAGTCGTTCACGGGTGTCACTTTTGCTCAAAGCCGCGACGTTACCACCTTCAGCACGGGTACCACCGTGAAAGTGGGTGGCGAAGAAGTGGCTCGCCTGGATAACGTAACGCTGGATCTGCGCTCCGATAATTTCTCGGGTGCTAACGTTCAGTCGTTCGACATCTCGGCGCCGACCGGTGGTCGTTCCGACGCTGTGTTCACGGCTGTTATTAACGGTGAAACCTACACCAGCTTCTCTGGTATCGGTGCTACCTTCGATAACAACACCGCGATCCAGCTGCAAAGCGCCTCCAACCCGTCGCGCGTGCTGACAATCGTTACCGGTAATAACGATATCGCCAGCTCGGCCAGCATCTCGATCGACGTTTCGACGAGCGAGAAAGCCTCTGCGGTGGCTGCGGCCTTCCGTACGGCACTGGGTCTGGATAACGCTGGTGAAGCCCTGACCTTCCAGGTTGGTGCTGCCTCCAACGATACGATCGGTGTTAAAATCGATAGCGTGAACACCTCCAAGCTTTATGGCGGTGCCACCCTCGATGTGACCACCCTGGCGGGTGCTCAGGCTGCGGCCTCGGTGCTTGACACGGCGATCAACACCATCAACCAGGTACGTGCCAACGTGGGTGCGCTCCAGTCGCGACTGGACTTCACCTCGGCGAACCTGCAGTCCTCGATTCAGAACCAGGATGCGGCACGCGGTACGCTGCTCGATACGGACGTTGCTGCCGAATCGACTGCTTACGCAACCGCACAGGTTCAACTGCAGGCCGGTATCGCGGTGTTGGCTCAGGCCAACCAGCTGCCGCAAAACCTCCTGAAACTCATCAGCTAACGATGAGCTCTAGGAGCTTGTGGTAACAACCAACGGGTGGAAGGCGGCGACGCCTTCCACCCACTCCCGCAGAAACAGCTAATGAAGCGGCGCGGGTTGGGGGTATATCTGGAGCACGACGATGGAAATCAATATGCAAGGGGGGATTAAGCTCCCCCAGTCTTTGCCCGGCGCACGTAGCGCGGATTTGCCGGTCGTAAAAAAGTCAGACAACGACCAGCGCGTTCCCGCCCAAGTACCCGGTGCAGAACAAACTGAACTGGTGGATACCGAGAAGAAACGCTATCAAGCGGTCGTTCGTGCCGCTGAGAGCTTCTTCAAAGACGTATACGCCGTCAGCGATACACGGTTTACCATTTTTAAAGATTCCTCGGGACAATACATCACCCGCTATACCAGCCTTCGGGATGGCAGAGTGACCTACATTCCCGAGCCGGAAATGCTGGCGTATCTTGATAGTAAACAACAGGCGCGAGCAGCATTGATAGAACTTCGAGTGTGAGTAGTGTATAATCCCGTCTGGCACGGGATTTGCACTGCTCCCCCCGGAGCACAGCATAGTAAGCTGCGGCAACCGAAGCAGGATGGAGCCGAGACGTGGTAACGCAAATTACATTAGGCAATATTTACCAAAGTAACGGTAAGACCGTGATTGGCGGCTCGCAAAGCCAGCTCGATACGGAAGGGATCATCAAGGCGCTGACCGAAGCGCGGCGGTTGCCGGCGGTACGGCTGGAGACCCGCAACGATCTGATCGATCAACAGCTTTCCGCCTACGGCGAGTTGAAAAGCCTTCTGGCGCGGTTTCAGTCGGCCGCCGATGTATTGCGTAACCCGCCCGGCGTAAACAATGCCAGCCAGAATATTTTTAAATATAGCACGGCGAGCCTGACCTCTAACAGTGCGACCCCGGCCGCTAACTACCTCGGTATGACCGTACAGCCGGGGGTAAGTACACAAAACTTCACGATCAACGAAATCGAGCAGTTGGCGCGCGAGGCCAAACAGGAAAGCAACCTGTTCACCCTCCCGAACACGGCCGCTTCGGTCGTCACGGCCGCGGGTGATTTCCAGGCCGGTATGCTCGCCGCGGGCAGTTTCAGCCTGCGCGCCATCGACCCCGACGCGGCAGATGCCACTATTACCCTCAATGAAGGCGATTCCCTGCAGGCCGTAGTGAATAAATTCAACGAAGTACGCGAGCAGACCGGCATCCAGGCCAATATCCTGAAAGTAGCGGCCGGCACACCGGACAGCACCTATAAAATCATTTTCACCAGTACTAAAACCGGCGAAGCTTATGATTTCGACCTGGGGGATGCAGGTACGGTGACCGCCGACGATAATGGCGTGTTGTCGCAGTTGGGATTCAATACTACGCAGTCGGCGCGTAATGCCCTGCTCACCATCGATGGGGTTGACGTCGAGCGCGAAAGCAATGCGATCAACGATTTGATTGAGGGCATCACCTTCAACCTGCTTCAGGCGACACCGGACGGCACCGTGTTGAATGCCGCAGTAAAGCCGGATACGGAAATCGTGCAAAACGCGATTGTGCAGTTTGCCGACATTTACAACGAATTCCGCCTGTTTGCAGCCAAGCAGCAGGAGTTGGGCGATGACGGGCTGCCGATTGAAGACGCGGTGCTGGCCAATCAAACCCAGCTTCGTACCATTATTTCGCAAATGGCCAGCGAGATGACGCGGGTCGTCGGCGGGATCGCCGATGGCAACCCCGAACGGTTGGCGGATGTCGGGATTACTTTCTCGGATTTTGCCGGCAATGAGGATAGCCCCGCCACAAAAAACATCATGGTGGTCGACACCGAAAAACTGAGTTCAGCCCTGGCGGCGAATTTCACCGGGGTGCGTGACCTGTTCGAATTCCGCTTAACGAGCGATAATGCCAATCTGGCCATCTTCAGCCGTACTAACGCGCTGGCGGTTTCGTCGTTCCAGCTGACGATCAACCGCGATACCAATACCTATCAGGCTACGTATGATGATCCCGTGACGAACACGCCGGTCACGGTTGATCTGGATTATAATATCAATGCATCAAGCGGCGGCATTACTTTGACTGGCAAGGCCGGTACGGCGTTGGAAGGTTTGCAATTACTCTATGCCGTCTCGGGTAACGCCACCATCAACGTCAAAGCCACTCAGGGATATGGTGACCGCTTATACAACCTGATGCAAAACATCACCAACAGCAGCACCGGTAGCCTGACGCGCGCCGTGCAGGCGCTGGAGGATCAACAGTCGCGCAACGAGAAAGAAATCGAGACGATCGATAGCCGGATTACCTTGTACCGCGACCAGCTGACCCGGCAATATGCCGCATTGGAATCTGCGCTGACGCAGGCGAATCAGTTGCTGTCGCTGCTGGCCGCGCAAGCCTCCGCCCGCGAATCCAATTCGTAGTTGGTAAGGGGTAGCCAGCCGTATGGGTTTATGTTAGGCTAAGACCATGTATTCTTCGTCCAAATCGAATCCCATTCACGCCTATACCCGGGCGACGCATACCGTCGCAAAAACCCGCCAGGTGGTGATGCTTTACGATGGCGTTATCCGCTTCCTGCGCCAGGCCGGCGAAGCGATCGAGCAGGGGAATATCGAAGCGCGCTACCTCAAACTTACGAAGGCTTCGGAAGTGATTTCGGGCTTACAAAATTGCCTCGATTTCGACGCCGGGCAACATACGGCGCAAGTTTTGTATGATTTCTATGCTGCCATCGATATGCGGATTGTCACCCTGCATCGCCAGGCCGATGCGGCGGAGCTACAGCGGATTATCACTGAGCTGAAAGAGATGCGCGACGTGTGGGATGGCATCGACCGCGGGCAGGAGCCGCGCGCTGCGACTGTGCCCGCGAGTGAGGGCACTCCCAGCCCATCGCCGGACGATTCCGGGCCNNTTTCTGCCTGATAAAAAAACACCTTAAATTTCAATAAGTAAAAAATTGGCATGCTGCTTGCTTAAGTGAATGCAACCCATTCACGAGGCACGCATGCAATTTGGTTTACTCGGAGTTTTACTTGGTCTGCCCAACGGCGCAATGCCGCAAGGGCAAGGCGAGGGCGCGCCCCAAGGCGGCGCTGCCGGTTTGTTCGCGGCTTTACTGGGCGATCTCGGTTCGGGTCAGCAACAGCAAGGACAGCAAATGGCGGCTTCCTCGGAATGGATGACGCGTGCGTCGCTCACTCGCCTGGCAGCGCAGGAAATTACCGATCCCGGTGCTCAGGAAGCGTTAGGCGAACTGGCCGATTTATTGAATCAGGATATTACCCCCGATCAGGCCGACCAACTATTGGAGCAGCTGGAGAGCATGGCGGCAGATATTGCCGATTCGGGGGCAGACCAGCAGGAAATACTCGAACATCTGCGGCAAGCGCTTGCCCAGATCAAAGACAGCAAACAGCCTCAGAAACTAGGCGAACTGATTGCCCAGTTACCTGCCATGCAGGCCACGACCAGTAGCGAAACGGCGCAACGTCCTGCTGTGGTGGAGCGGCTGCTGGCCCTGATGAAGGGGGCATTGCAGAACCAACGTAAAGCAGAGGAGTCGCCGCAGGACGTGGCGGTTGAGGATGTATCGGAGCCGTCCGAATCTTCGATCGCGCAGTGGCTGCAGGCGAGCCTGTTTCGTGCTGCCGATTCGGCGGCGTCGGAAACGTCGGCAAGCGAAGAAGAAATCTTCGCGCGCGAGTATGTCGAAATCGTCCCTTTAAATGCCGAGCAGTCGATGCCGGTCTGGGTTCGCCATTTGGGGCAGGCCCGCAGTAAGGCTGAGCTCGATGCGGCGATTCCCCCCTTGACGAATCCGGCTCAGGAAGCCGCCATGCCGGATGTCGAGCTGCCGCGCCTGCAAACCGCGGTGAACGGTAGCGCCGATAAGGGCATTGCCTTACCGGATTTTGCCGCACTGCGCGAGCAGGCAATCGCGGCCAATAGTACGTCGGGCGCAGCCAGCAGCAACGATAGTGCCGCGCAACCATTGCATGCGAGCCATTTACATAGTGCGCCGCGCAGCGACAGCCATGGGGTGCAAAGCCTGACGACGCACCAGCAGCTGGTGAACCATGCGCCGGTGGCCGAACAGGTGCAAGTGGCGATCCAACGGGGCGTGAAAGATGGCATGCACCAGATGACCATCCAGCTTGAACCGGCCGATCTGGGGCGGGTAGAAGTGCAGGTGCGTACCGGCCATGACGGCCAGACGCAGCTTTCCTTCCTGGTGGATAAGGCCGATACGCTGGATTCGTTGGCACGCGATGCGCGCAGCCTGGAACGGGCTTTGCAAGAATCCGGCGTGAAGGCCGATGCGGGCAATATGCAATTCAACCTCCGCCAGCAAGCGCAACCGGGGCAGGATGGCGACGGCCAGTTCAGCCAGCGCCAGCCGCATGGGTATGAGGAAAACGACACCGAGGGCACGCAGGTCAATGCTGCGGCTATTCCTACCAATCACTACACGCTGTCAATTCATGATGGCGTAGATATTCGCGCTTAGAAAGAGGCTGACCATGTCGATCGATTCATCTTCTGCCGTTGCGGCGGCCAACAGCAAAGCAGGGTTCTCGACCGAGGCCAGCAATGCAGCCACCAAGCTTAATGCCGATTTTAACTTCTTCCTGAAAATGCTGACAACGCAGTTGACGCACCAGGATCCTACCCAGCCGATGGATACTACGGCCATGACGCAGCAGATCGCCCAGTTCTCGGCGGTAGAACAACAGGTGCAAACGAACTCGCGGCTGGATCAGCTGCTGAAATCAAACAAGCAGTCGCAGCTTTCCACGGCCGTGAGCTATATCGGCGCAGAAGTTGAGATTGCAGGTAATACCGGCAACGTGCTGGGCGGCCAGGGGGCGTTTGCTTATATCCTGGAGAAAAAAGCTGCCACGGTCGATATCGTGATTAAAAACAGTGCCGGTGCGGCCGTGTTTAAGGGCCCGGGCACGCAGAATGCCGGCCGTAACCTGCTGGTATGGGACGGGGTGAACAGTTTCACCGGTAAAGATGCGCCTGATGGTACGTACACCATCGAAGTGACGGCCAAGGATTCTAACGGTGCAACGATCGGTGTTGATGCACGTGCCGTGGGCATCGTGGGCAGCGTAGAAACCGACAAGGACGGCAGTATTATCCTCAATATCGGTGATGTTCGGGCGAAGTACGAGGAAGTACTTGCTGTGCGGACGCCAAGCCGCATTTACGAGCCGCCCGCTAACGGTCCAGAGGAAACGGGCGATACGGGTGATACCGGAGAAAATAACGATGAAATTGCCGATGCCGGTGAAACTGGCACGGAAGATGCATCATAGTCATTAACCGGCGGTTTTCCGCCAAACAGATAAACAACAGTACATATCGTTGGAGTTAGGGAGGAACCTATGAGCTTATATGGAGCATTGTTCGGCGGGGTATCGGGTCTGCGCGCGCAGTCCAGCAAAATCGGGGTCATCTCCGATAACATCGCCAACGTTAATACCATCGGGTATAAGGGTGGCACGGCGAAATTTTCGTCGCTGGTAGTGAATTCCAACGCAGCGGGCTCGTATCAAACGGGTGGTGTACGTGGTGGTACGCTGCAGAACATTTCAAAGCAGGGCCTGCTGCAATCGACCGAATCGGCGACCGATATCGCGATTTCTGGCGCTGGCTTCTTCGTGGTGAAAAGCGTGGCGGAAAGCGATGTCGCTTCGACGCCGCTTTATACCCGTGCCGGTTCGTTTACGCAGGATTCGCTGGGTAACTTCATCAACAGCCAGGGCTTTTACCTGCAAGGCTGGCCGCTCGATCGTGAAGGCCGCCTGCCGGGTGAAGCGGGCAACCTTAACACCACCTCCTTTACCAACTTCGATTCGCTGACCACGGTGAACGTGGAATCGGCCTCCGGTGTAGCAACCGCTACCAGCCAGATCGAACTGGGTGCCAACCTGAAGGCAGGCGAAAAGATTTTCCCCGGTCAGTCGGGCCGCATCAGCCCCGATATCAACAACGCCAATAACCGCAACCAACCGGCGGACGCAATTCTGGTTGGCTCGGAATATGGCCTGGCAAGTTCAAACTCGGTACGCCGTGGCGATGGTTTCACTGTCGCGACCGGTAACGGTTTGCAATATGCCTATACCTATGGCGGCTTTACCGCTGGCCGTAACGTGACCTCGGCGCTTTCCAGCATCAATTACGGTGACGGCGCATATGATAATACCTCGCCGCAAAACCTCAATGCCACGACGAATATTGAGTATTCAAGCGGATCGTCGTTTATTCTCACGTTGCCCAGCCACGGCCTGATCAGCGGTGACAGCATCACCCTGAGCGGCATGACTGCCAAGGGCAATACCCCGGCGAGTGAATTGAATGCCGCGCATACGATTACACGCCTGGACAGCAACCGCGTGCTAATCACCGTGTCCACGGCACACGGCCAAACGTCGGGCACAAACCCGACCCCGCCGACTACGGTATTGAACCTCGATGCAGCCACCAACATTGCCTATGGTGCCGGTGCGTCGTTCATTTTCACCTCGACCGACCATGGGTTGCTTGATGGGGACCAAATCACCCTCGCAGGGCTCACCGATAAAGGGAGCACGCTGGCGGCGGAATTGAACACGACGCATACCATTACGCGTCTCGATGACGATCGGTTCTCCATCACGGTGACGACGCCGCACGCGCAAACCGTCGGCACCAACCCGGGCGCGGAAGCGTTCACGGCAACCGTTCCGGTACATGATCTGTTCACGGCTGATAGCCGCCAGTTTACCGGCAATATCATGGATGCGTCGAGCGCCACGCAGACCTTCCTCGGACAAATCGGCACCAGCGGCTTCTCGGCTACGGCCCTGACCTTCCAGGTAACGAGTCCGACAGCGGGTACGGTAACGTTCCGCTATACCACGACGGCACCGAACACGCTGAACGGCGAGTTCAACAACCTGACCTCGCTGGCTTCAGCCATTAACTCGGTGACCGGGCTGACGGCACGTGTGGTTGGCGGCCGCCTGGTGGTGGCGGGCGAGAATGCCAATGACGGAGTGCTCTTCAGCAACGGCGATGCGGTCGGCGATGAAACCCGCCGCGGGATTGATTGGGTGGGCGAGCTCGACTTGCAGAATATTTCTGAAGGCGATGGTCGCCGTTGGGCGAGCCTTTCGGGACTGGCTGCCGTAGTGGAGGCCGATGAAGGTGTCAGCGCCAGCATCACCAGCCCGCTATCGAGTGCGACGCTCGATATCCGGGTGGATGACCCGCTGGATACGATTACCTTTAACGATCTGGCGCAGGCTCCTTTCGCTATCCCGACCGGGGCAAGCGCGATCACCATTCCGGCCGGTACCTATGCCGCCGGGTCGTCGATCGATATCGTGATTACCGATGCAGCGCAGCCTTCGTACCTTAACGCCGGTGACATGGTGTACCTTTCGGGGTTGAATTCATCGACCTATGGTTTTGCAGGCGGTATTCCGAATGGCGGGCCCTACCAGGTGATTGCGAAATCGGCCGGTGATTACACGATTCGTATTACCGTACCCCAAGCCGTCACACTGGAAGGCGGTAGCTTCAACGTGGCCTCGGGCAACAAAGTGTCGGTCGCCGGGGAATCGAACCAAGGCAGCGTTTTGGCGCAGCTTGGTCTCGTCAACTCGTTGAATGGTGGCACCTACACGGCGCAAACCACCGGTGCACTCGGGCCGCAATACGATCCGAGCGGCTCGGTGGGCAAGAACATGGCGTCCGGCGATATTACGGCCCAGTTCAGCCGTAACGTGCGGATTTACGACAGCCTTGGTTCGGGCCACGATATTCGCTTCAGCTTCATCAAAATCGCTACCAATACCTGGGCGGTAGAAGCGCATGTGATTCCCGAAAGCGAGATCAGCACCTCGCTGGTCGATGGGCAGATTGCCCTGGGTAATATCGTGTTCAACGGCGATGGTACGCTGCGCAGTGTTTCGGCGTCGCTGACCAACCCGGTCACCATCAACTGGCGTAACGGCTCGGTGCCGAGCTCGGTATCGTTCGATATGGGTACTTCCGGCGAGCCGTTCGGCACGGTCGGTGCGGCACAGATTGGTCTGTCGGATGGTTTAAGCCAGTTCGATTCGGGCTATAACGTGAATTTCGCCAACCAGAACGGTGCCCCGGTAGGCCAGTTGGTAAGCGTCTCGATCACCGAGGAGGGGGTCGTTGTCGCCAGTTATTCGAACGGCGAAACCCAATCGCTTTACAAGCTGCCGATCGCCGATTTTGCCAACCCCGATGGTATGCGTGCCGTGACGGGCAACGTGTTCACCCAGACCCGGGAATCGGGTGAGGTGAACCTGCGCGAATCGGGCACCAACGGTACCGGTTCGGTGGTGGCCGCCGCGCTTGAGCAATCGAACGTGGATCTGGCCGAACAGCTGACCGAGATGATCGTGGCCCAGCGTGCTTACCAAGCGAATACCAAGGTGATCAAGACCTCGGATGAACTGCTCGAGCAGCTCAACCAGATCTAACCTTGACCAGTTTTCAAGTCGTCTAGCTCCTTCTTGGGCCCGGGAAACCGGGCCCCTTTTTTTGGCGGCTATTATTACAGTTCCATGAATATTGGCCATCGAGGCTTGTGTCGCCTGTGGATTCTGCTAGGTGTTACTGGCGCGATAATCAGCATACCATAGGTTGTGGCGCGCATGGCACAAATGCCTGTAAATAGAATTACCTGTTGCTCCATTAGGAGATAACTGGGTTCCCTTCCGGGGGGAGGCTAGTTAAAGTAAGAAAAAGAACAAAGCCGGGTGAGACATATCAAATATGCATGTGACCTCGGTCGGGTGCGGGATTGGAACATGAGTTACAAAAACCATATTTTTGCATCGCTGAACGTAACCAAGGATGCCCAGGCAGCCGCTGGCGATGACGAAAACATGCTGGCCGACCTGATGGCCAACCCCGAATATCTGCGCCACTCCTCGTCGGTCATCAACGATGCGCTGAAAGATGGGTTCGACGTGCTGCAGTTGCCCAATGGCGATATTGTCACCACCGGCACCAAAATCATCACGCACACCTATGTGTGGGACCAAAGCAAAGCCAAACTGGTGAAAGCGCGTGCGCCGAGCGAGAAGCCACGCACCCGCAAAGCGAAAGCGAAAGTCACTGAGGACGAGGACGCCGAGTAGGGCCCTTCCTTTACGTCATTTGGATCGGTGTAATGGCGGTGGCCAGGCCCTTGGCGCCAACCTCGATAATTGCACCGCTTAACGTGCCGTCGCCGGTTGCCGGCTCCATGCGCACCTTGCGGTATTTCTGCAGGAAGTTCTGCATCGGCCCCTTGGGCGCAAACCCGATAATGGAGTTGTAATCGCCGCACATGCCGGCATNNTCGGTCATGTAGGCGGTGCCGCCGGGAAGCAAGCGCGCATCGGCCGTGGGCACGTGGGTATGCGAGCCGACCACCGCCGAGACGCGCCCATCGAGGTAATGACCCATCGCCTGTTTTTCGCTGGTGGCTTCGGCATGCATATCGACCAGGATCGCATCGACATTGCCGCCCAGCGTGTAGGGAGCAAGGGCCGCATCGGCACACTCAAACGGACTATTCAAATATTCCTTGTGAAACACCTGGCCCAGCAAATGCAGCACCAGCAATGTTTTTCCCGTAGCCAGGGTAAATAATCGGCAACCCGTGCCGGGCACACTGGCGGGGAAATTATGCGGCCTTAGGAGTTTTGGTTCGTTGCCCAACAGCGAGGGCGCATCTTTCTGGTCGAATACGTGGTCGCCGCCGGGCATGGCATCGACCCCAAGCTCCTTGAAATCGCGCACGACATCGGCGCTGACACCGAAACCGCCCGCCGCATTGTCGACATTGACGATCACCCCGTCGAGCGCGTGCTCGCGTCGCAGAACGGGGACAAAGCGCTTCACGGCATCGCGCCCGGCGCGGCCTACGACGTCGCCACAGAACAGCAGTTTCATGC
>DITH01000041.1 GCA_002422745.1 Alphaproteobacteria bacterium UBA6189 | reverse complement strand
CCGACTTCCATATCGTAGGGCTGCAAAATGACACAGCCCTGTCGGGCCCAGAAATTCTGCAGCGTTAAAATGATGTCCTGAAAGCTTTTTGCCATGGGGAGCCTTTAAAAGTGGCCCGTTTCTAGCGGGCACGCCGGGCGAAGGCAAGCATTCTCGTGGGGAAATATGCTGGTTTAACGCTGCTGCCCGGGCGGGCTTATAGGGTCTTTAAACTGCTGGTGATCGGTGAATTCTTTCCACAGGGCGTTATCCAGCGGCGGAACCTCCAGCAATGGCAGGGGCATGAGCCGGGCAACCATGGCTTTGATCAAGGGCGACTGCACATGGCTGCGCAGGTTGTCATGCGCGATGGGAGGCATAAGATTCCGGTGGTTGCGCGCCTGTGCCATATGCAGGCCGTAACGCTCGTGAAGTGGCAGCTTACCCAGGAAATCATGCATGGTGCGGACAAGGCTTTTCATATCGTCGTCGCTCACGCTTTTATTATTGATTTTACGCCAGCGATCCTCGTTGCCGAGCACGGCGCGGATACCGTAGCGATGGGCATCGTCGCAGGGAGTGGCGTTGTCGTAGGGGGCAGTGCTGTGCCATCTGACCAGTTGCGATTCCACCTGCCCCAGGACACGCTGTAATTGTTCGAGCCGCGCGCCCTGCACGTTGGGGTACGGGCTATTTTTATCGAATACAAGCGCCGCCTGCCAGAGCTGATCGGCCAGCTCGTTCAGCCCCCGGGGTTTTAGCTCGTGCTCGACCAGTGGCTTGAACGTATCGGACAGGACAATGCCGGGATTGTCCTTGCGGTAGGCGGCGACGGCATTCGTGGCCGCACCAAAGCGCAGGAGAATGCTGGCCCGGTCGTCGTNNAGGGCGCAAAATTCGGTTTTGTTGGCGATCGGGTCCATCGGGCGCTTATAGCGTAAGGCGGGCGACGCAGTATGACATTTTGGAGAAACTGGTTAGGCGTGCCCGACCGTGGTGCTGAAGAACGCCATGTCGATGCCGAGTGACTGGCTGGCGGTGGCCCATTTCAGATCGTTTTCGGTGCCAAAGACCAATTCCGGCGTGGCGGGAACGGTGATCCAGCTGTTCTGCTCGATTTCGGCTTCGAGCTGCCCGGCTGTCCACCCCGCATAGCCCACGATAAGCGCCGCTTTGGCGGGGCCGTCGCCCGCGGCCATTTCCTGCAGGATGGCGGTGGAGGCGGTAATGGCGATATCGCCGTGATGCATGAGGGTGAAGTCGCGCTTATATTCGCTGCTATGGATGACAAAGCCGCGCGCGCGTTCCATCGGCCCACCGAAATACACCGACAACTGCTTATCGCCGGATTCGGGCGGCAGCTGAGCGTCCTCCAGCAGGGAGGCATAGTTCACCAATTCCAGCGGCTGGTTAATGATAATGCCCATGGCGCCCGTTTCGGAATGGGCGAACACATAAATTACCGATTTCTGGAAGCAGCCAGTATCGATGACCGGGGTGGCCACCAGCAACTGGCCAGTGAGATAGCCAACGCCCGCCGACGCGTCGATCACCTGCGGGGCGATGACGGGGGTTTTTATGGCAATATTGGTATGGGGTGCGTGAACGCTGGCGGTAGCCAACTCGGCTTTGTCGCTTGTGAACATAGTGCCAACCGTTTTGAAGAGCGATTTCATGGGACGCGGTTTCCGTTTCTTATTGATCGTATGGTACCATGTAGGACGCTCAGGACAAAATACAATCGGCCCGGCGCGCCGTAATTTTTTCCTAAATTCTTATTGCGCCGGGAGCGAAGCCAGATACAGCGCGCGTTTAGCTTCCATCCATGCCGGAAGGGTGATGCGTACGGGCTGCTGATCGATCTGTGGAGTGAATGGCTCGGCCAGTGCATCGTCGAATTTCAGCAGGGCCAGCCCGAGCGAACCATGGGTGCAGGTGAGCTGACCGATGATACGGCCTGCATGCTCGATGGCAGCGCCGACAGTTAGCGGCTCCAACCCGCGAACGAGGAAGAAGCCTTTGCGGGCGATGGATTTGTAATGCATGCGTGCGGTGACTTCCTGCCCGACATAACAGCCTTTAGTAAAGCTGATGGCGTTGAGGGCGTCGTAGCCTGCATCCATCGCCGTGACGGTATCGGGCGCGATACCGTCGCCCAACTGGGGAATGCCGAGCTGCAGGCGGGCGACATGGGCTTCGCCGGGCTCCATCGCGCCGACAGGTGGCACCGCATTGGCTGGCAAATATAGCCGATGCGGCAGTAACACATGGCGAGGATCGGCGAGGCCGTCGTCACTGAAGATAAGTTGCCAGTCGGCACTGGCGTCGCGCAGGGAAACCCTGGCGCGCAATTTATACATGGTGAGGCGCTTGAGGAGGGTGGGGCCATGCGTCGCGTCGGTATCGATCAGCACATGGTCACCACGGTCGATCAGGAACAGATCGTGGAGCAATTTTCCCTGCGGCGATAGCAGCCCGGCGAAGAGGATTTTTTCCTCCACCAGTTTCTGCACGTCCTGCGTCAGGATGCTCTGCAGAAAACTCAAGCGATCGTCGCCTTCGAGATGAATGAAAAAACGGTCAACCATGATAAGCCGAGATAATGCCGTACAACGCCGTTTTCAAGCGGTCGGCCATGGCGTTGAGTGTGTATTCCTGCGCCACGCGCCGGTAGGCTGCATCGGCCAAATGACGCGACAAGGCAGGATCGGCCAGCAGGCGCTGCATCGCGTCGGCCATAGCGGCGGGGTCCTGTGCAGGGACCAGCAACCCTTCCTGTTCGTGGGTGATGATTTCTCGGGGGCCTTCGACGGCGGTGGCGATGCTCGGTACGCCATGGGCCATCGCCTCGATCAGCGCGATGCCGAAGGGCTCGTGACGGGAAGGCAACACGAACAGGTCGAGTTCGCGAAGGAAGCGGCCGGCATCGACCCAACCGGTGAGCGTTACGTGCGACGTCAGCCCCAGGGTTTCTACCTGCTGGGCAAGTTCGGCGTAATCCTCGCCATCGCCCCCAAGCCGGGCGGTAAATGCCACGCCGCGGTTACGCAGCAGGGCGAGTGCTTCGAGCCAGTCCTGAAACCCTTTGCGGGCGATGAGGCGGCCAAATGTACCGATCACCGGCGGTGTGGCCGGGGTGACCACGTGCAATTGTTCGGGCAGGCGTACCATGTTGGGCATGAAATGGATGCGGCCGGCCGGTACACCATCGGCGATGAGGTGGTGTTTTGCATGGGCGGTAATAGCGAGGCAGGCATCGGCAGCGAGAAACTGCGTGGTGCGGTAATTATGGGCCACGGCAATCACCGGAGCAAGGTGATGTGCTGCCCGCCGTGCGAGGCTAAGCGCGCGGTTACCGTGACAAATCAACGCCCGGGCACGGCGGCGGCGCACCAAGCGGCGCAATCGGATGATGGCCAGCCAATCCCACCAGCCGTAATTGCCGAGGTGAATGATCGGTTCTTCGCGCGCTTTCAGCGTCGAGGCTATCGCGGCATCCGGCGACAGAAGCGTCGTATGTGCTACTCCGCCATGGGTTAACGCCTCGGCATAATCGACCGCGGCCTGCTCGAGCCCGCCGCGCAAACGGCCAAACATAAGATTGAATACCGGCGCGGGATGAGCGGCAATATTCATGACGGTTTCATGCAAACGCCGGGTAACGACCGGGATAGCAAATTGCTCGGCTACATGGGTTCGCCCGGCTTCGCCCATCGCAGTAGCGCTTTCCTGGTGGGTGAGCGCATGGGCGAGTGCATCGGCGATGCCGCTGGCGCTGACTGCTGCGAGCAGGCCGCTATGTTCGGTCAGGATGGCGCTGGGGCCACCACAATCGGTGGCGATCGATGGTACGCCATGGGCGAGCGCTTCGAGCAGTGTGATGGGAAAGGTTTCGCTACGTGAGGGCAGGCAGAAAAGGTCGATCTTCTCGAAAAAAGCGGATTTATCTTTCACCCAGCCGAGCCATTCGATGCTGTGCGCGACGCCGCGCGTCAGCGCATAGCGCTGGAGTTCACCGCGCAAGGCGCCGTCGCCGCCGATGCGCGCCCGGCACGGAATGCCACGCTGATGCAGGATGGCCAGCGCGTCGATAAACAGGTCGATGCCTTTTACCGGATCGAACCGGCCGAGCACGCCGATGACCGGCGGATTACGCCATGCCTGTCGCGGCGCGGCGGCGGGGATCTCGATCATATTCGGGACGAGATGAATAGGGCAACCTGCATGCAGCCGCAAATGCTCGGCCATCCGCGGGGAGGGGGTGATAATCGCCTCGAATTCAGGGTAGGGAGTAAAAAAACGGCTATGGGCAACCGCGACCAGTGGGGTGGCGGCTGAAGCGTGGCGGGCCAGGATGGCCGCGCGATTGCCATGCAGAATAGCCATGTCATATCGGCGCAGCAGGCGATTAAGTCGGGCATGCGCTAAAGGATTCCAGTTTTGCGGCATGCGCAACGTATGAGTGGGAATCCGGGCTTCGTGCAGGCGGGGGAACATGGAGGCGTCGTGACGCACGATGGCTTCCGATGAATGGCCCATCGCGGCGAGCGCGCATGCGTAATCGACGACAGCCTGCTCCAGCCCGCCATGCTTGCCGCCCAGCATGATATTGACGATACGCATCGATCGTCTATAGGCCGCTTTTGATATCGCGGCAATGTGGATTAATGAATTTGGATGGCGGTTCCGGCGCGGTGAAATTCCGCCGGGGTAATTAACTCGGCATGCATCACCTTCACCGAGTGGATTTTTCCGTCGAGCTCACGGTTCCAGAAGCTGATGAATTTGCCCAGAACGGGAAATTTCGGGGCGAGATCGAGTTCCTGCCAGACATAGCTTTGCAGCAAAGAGGGGTGGTCGGGAAAATGGTAGAGAATCTCCGCCGTGGTGAGGCGGTAATCGCGCAGGAGTAATTGAAGTTCACGATCTGTAGCCATGCCTGCATTGTAGCATAAAAACAGTGGCGATGCAGCGGGAAAATGAGGCTGGGCGTCAGACTTACATGCCCACGATGAAGGCCAGTCCACAGGCTTCACTGCCGTAGCCTACCGCGTAGGCGGCGCTGGCGGCGGTATCGCTGGTCAGGCAATTGCTGTGGCGGGCACTTTTAAAGGCGCGGATGCTACCGTAGGCGGGGCGCGCATCATCAAATTTTTCGTCGACTTGCAGGGCTTCCCGCGGGGTTAAAAATGCGCCAACGGGTAGCACATTGCTGGCCGGATCCTGCCAGCCGACGGTGAGATAATGGCCGTATTGCCCATCGAACAGCACACTATCGCTGCTGACGTAACCGTTGAGGTTGTCGGCATGGTCGAAGTAAAACCCGACATCGGCCACAGCACTTTCCGGCAGGTTGGTGCCAAGGATGCCATGGGTGGTGCCGAGGCCGCCCGCCGTGCCGGTAAAATCACCTTTAATGAGCCCGGCGCGCGCCAGATGCTCGAACGCGCCCAGGCTGCCGGCGGGAACGTCGCGCTGTGGGTGGTCGAAGGCGCGTCCCACGGCGACTATCTCGCCGTCGCCGGCGCGGACTATGAACAACGCCTCGTCGCCTTCCACCGCGCCGCCCTGGCAGATTGAACATCATAAAACCTAACCGCAAAGGACACAAAGGAGGCACAAAGGAATATTTTCTTGGCGCATTCTTGGCGTTCTTGGCGACTTGGCGGTTAGGTTTTAATACAACTCCCTTTGCGAATCCTTTGTGTCCTTTGCGCCTTTGCGGTTAGGTTTTCTTTCCTTGGCGCAAACTTGGCGTCCTTGGCGACTTGGCGGTTAATCTTCCTTCCCCTCTGCGTGACCTCCGCGTCCTCTGCGTCTCTGCGGTTCAGCCCCTTTGTGTCCTTCGCACCTTTGTGGTTCAATTTCCTTTCCTCCCATCCCTCCCCGCGCGATCATGTATAATGAGCCGCGCACCAGCCTTGCACGTAGGATGAAGCCCATGACCTCACCAACCCGCCTGCCCATCCATATCCTCGGCGTACCGATGGACTTCGGCCAGAGTCGCCGTGGAGTCGACATGGGGCCGAGCGCCATCCGCTATGCTGGGCTGCAAAAGCGCCTCACCGGCCTCGGCCTGGACGTGGTCGATGAGGGCAACGTCGCCGCGCCGGTCGTCGAAGAGATCGACGAAGACCCGTCCGACGGGCTGGCCCACCACGCTGCCGCCGTCGCCGGCGTCTGCCGCGACGTTTACGCCCGCGCGCGGGCCATCGCTGATACGGGCGAAATCGGTATTTACCTGGGCGGCGACCACAGCATTTCCATCGGCACGGTCGCGGCCGCGCTCGACCGCCCGGAAAAGATCGGCGTCCTGTGGGTCGA
>DITH01000099.1 GCA_002422745.1 Alphaproteobacteria bacterium UBA6189 | reverse complement strand
CAAGGTCGATGAAATGACGCTGACGGCCAAAAGCACCGACCGTAAGGGTGGGATGCATTTCACCTGGCATTTTCTGGGAAAGAATCCGGATCTGTTCGGCGGCAAGAAGGTCGATTTTACCCTTGCTGTGAACGCCAATTTGCAGGATATCTGGGAAGGTGCCCAACAAGCCAAAGCGGCGGTACGTGCCGCTGAAACCAATGCCGCACGATCGGGAGGGAACTGATGCCAACCTACTTGCTGCCCGCCGCCCTGCTTCTGTTGAGCGCCTGCCAGCCTACCGTGAAGGTGGAAGCGCCCGACAAGCCGATCGTCATTAATATGAACGTCAATATTTCCCATGAAGTGCGGGTGAAGGTCGATCGCGATCTCGACGATACCGTCTTCTCGGATTCATCAGCCCTCTTCTAGGAGATGCGTATGCGTACCACCTTGTTCGCCCTGGCCCTTGCCGCGTTATTGCTGCCGCAACTCGCCTTCGCCCTCACGCTCGATCAGGCCAAATCACAAGGACTGGTCGGCGAAATGCCCAATGGCTATCTTGGCGTGGTTAGCGGGGGAGCGGAAGTAAGTACGCTCGTGGGCACGATTAACAGCCAGCGCCGGGCGGAATATGAACGGATCGCCGCGCAGAATGGCCAGCCTCGCACCGTGATCGAATCGCTTGCCGCCAAAAAAGCGTACGAGAAAACCCCTGCCGGGCAATACCTGCAGGGCGCCGACGGTAGCTGGAAGCGAAAATAACATGCGTCCCAGCATCGTCCAGCTTCGCCAGTTTTATTCGTCGCGGCTTGGGCGTAAAGTAAAACAGCGGCTTCGCCTGGCGGTGGTCGAGCGTTGGGCGGAACAAAGCGAGGAGCCGGTGATCGGTATTGGCTATACGCCGCCGATCATGCGCGTGCTTGAACGCAGCAGCAATGCACCTTCCTTGGCCTTGATGCCAGCCAACCAGGGAGCGATATACTGGCCGGTGCACAGCACGAACCGCAGCCTGCTTGCCGATGAACTAATGCCGCCGTTCGCGCCCAATACCCTGCATCGCGTGCTGATGCTGCATGCGTTCGAGCATGTGGTGCGGCCCAACGAATTGCTGGCCGTGTACTGGCAGATGCTGGCACCCGGCGGGCGGTTGTTGCTGCTGATTCCGAACCGGCGCAGCTATTGGTCGAGCTTCAGCCATACGCCGTTTGCACGCGGCACGCCGTATAGCATGGCGCAGGTGAAGGAACTGTTGGCAGAAGCCAATTTCACCCTGCGCGATAGCGCCACTATCCTGTATGGCTGGCCGGGCGAGGGGCGTATCGCGCAGACCTTATGGGGTGCACTGGAATGGGTCGGCAGCTGGTGCTTCCCCGGTTTCGGCGGCGTGTTGATCGTCGAAGCGGAAAAGCAGATTTACGCCAGCGTCCCCGAAATGGCGGCTAGCCGTGTCCGCAAATGGGCGTCGGCCAACGCGCCGGTTTCCGCCGCGTAACTAATCGGCGTATTTCACAAAACATCCGTACGGACGCGTCGCGGTAACAGCCGGCTTCTTGCCGTTCGTGACCGCCGTAAGGGCACGGGTGACATAATTCTTGGCGGTGGCGATATCGGCGGAATCGGCGGTGGGGGTATTGTCGATCGCGCCCATATAGGCAAGGGTGCCATCGCGGTCGATCACGAACATATGCGGCGTGGTTTTTGCCTCATACTGCTTGCCGATGGTGCCATCGGGATCACGCAGGTAGTAGGTGGGTTTTGCCGCTTTTTCCGTCACGAAATTCTGTGCATCGGCGTCGGTCGGCATCGCGCCTTCCTTCCCCGGCGCGTTGGAATTGATACTGATCCAGACGACGCCTTTGCCGGTAGCGTTTGCCTGCAATTGCTGCATGGCGCCCACCGAGTAGAATTTTTTGACGAACGGGCAGAGAGGATTATTCCATTCCAGCACAACGAGCTTACCTTTTAGCTCGCTCAGCGTGACGGATTCGCCGCTTAGCGCATCGGTCGCGGTAAAGTCGGGTGCGGGCTTGCCAACGGTAGGTGCGGCTAATGCGGGTGTAAAAATCAGGCTACAGGCCAGTAACGCGGCACCAGCTAAAAAATGGCGTATCATAATAATCCCCCTGTTAATCTATTGTTTTTTATTGCGGATAGCCTAGCGGCCCCGACCCAAAAGCCAAGTGAATTTTGGTTAAGGCGTCGTGTTCGCGTCCAGCGTGTCGCGGACGATGGCCGGGGTAAGCACTTGTGGCAGCACCACCGGCGGTTTGCCCGGCGGGTAGAATACATACAGCGGCACGCCATTGCGCCCAAAAGTTGCAAGATAATCGGCAATGGCGGCATCGCGGGCGGTCCAATCGGCGATCATCAGCGTCACGCCGCGCGCCTCAAACAATCGCTGAGTCGCCTCTGGCCGCAGGGCAACCCGCTCATTCACTTTACAGGTGAGGCACCACGCTGCTGTCGCATCGACAAACACTGGCGTACCTTCGGCGCGCAACGCGTCGAGTTTCTCCACCGAAAAAGCAACCGGTGTAATGCGGGTGTAATGGTCGTGTGCCTGCATCGGCGTCGGATAAATGAGCTGCACCAACACATAGAAAAGCCAGCCGGCGGTAAGGGCCATCGGAATCGCCAGTATCTGGCGGAAGCGGTTCATCCAGCCGCCCGGTTTGGGCAACAATCGACGCGCCGCGGGCCATAGCCCGATCATCAGGAAGGGCAGGGCCATCCCCAATCCCATGGCGCTGAATACCAGCAGGGTAAGGNNCCAGCACCCACAACAGCCACACCACCGTGGCGAACATCGGAAACGCCATGAGCTGACGGAAAGTCTGCATCCAGGCGCCCGGGCGCGGCAGCAGGCGGGCGACGGCAGGCCACCAACTGGCCAGCAGGTAGGGCAGCGCCATGCCCAGGCCGAGCAGGGCAAACACCGACAGGGCCTGCCAGGCGGGCAGGCCCACCGCCAGCCCCAGCGAAGCGCCCATGAATGGCGCCGTGCAGGGCGAGGCCACCGCCACCGCCAGCACGCCGGTAAGAAAGGTGCCACGCACCCCATCGGGCGCAATCAATACACGGCCGAAAAGAGGGGGCAGATGAAACAGCCCGAGTAAATTCAGGCTCACCAAACTCATCAGGATAAACAGTACCGCCACCGTCACCGGCGATTGCAGCTGGAAGCCCCAGCCTACGGCTTCGCCGGAAGCTTTCAGCGCCAGCATCGCCCCGGCAATGGCCACAAAACTAAGGATCACTCCAAGCGTATATACCAGGCCATGCAACCGTGCCGATACCGATGAAAGCTCGGCCTTCTTCACCAGCGCCAACGCTTTGAGCGACAGGATGGGCAACACGCAGGGCATAATATTCAGTAATAATCCGCCCACGATCGCCAACAGCAGAATTACCGCGAGCGGCACAGCGGGTTCATTTACCATCAGCGGGGCCATACCCGGTGTGGCATCGATCGCGAAAGCGCTTGGTGTTTGTCCCGGCCACTGAAGCCAGAGCACGCCCTGCCAACGCGCGGGCAACTCGGCGTAGCCGCGTGCCATGGTCAGGCTGAGCCCGTCGGCCGTGCGGCCCATAGCGGTGAGGGTATTGTTCTTGATGATGCCATCCTGTTCGGGAAGGAAGGTGGCGGTGGTGGGCAACTCCCATGCGCCGCTTGGGGTCAGGCTGAGCTGGACTTCATTCGGATTGGCCGAAAAATACGCCCTTCCCGGGAACGGCTGCGGCATGGCGGCAAGCGCCGCTTCTATGGCTTCTGCTGCCCCCGGATCGACCCTGGGCAACTGCGCTGTTAAGGTAGCGGATTCGGGAATACACACGTCCTGGCAAACCAGCCAGTCGGCCTTGACGCGAACGGCGCCACCGAGATGATCCTGTGTAACGGTAAGCGGTACCGGTAAAGTCACCTGGTGGCTGTAGCCGTAATTGACCAGATCGCCCATGGCCTGCCGCTCTGGCGCCGGCCAGTGAATGGGGCCCGGCTTGATGCCGTTTGGCAGGCTCCATTCCAGAGAGGTGGGAATGCCGGAATCACCCGGATTCTTCCAATAGATATGCCATCCGTCAGGGATGGTAAAACGCACCGCTGCCCACACCGCTTCGCCCTCTACCAGCGACCCGGCATCGAGCAATAATTCAGTCTGCACCATCGGTGCCGGGGTGGAGGGCTGGGCGCTAGCGCCACCGGCCAGGGTGAGGGCGAAAAGCGAAACGAGCCAGCTAGTGCGCATGCGAAAGTGCTCCGGTAGCCCGCACAAAATCCTGCACGGTGTTCTGCAGATACAGTTGGTCTTTCGGGCGAAGTAACGCCCCCTGCTGTAATGTGTTGGCAGCATCGCCGATCCCCACCATTTGCGGGTAAACCCACATGCCAAGCAACTCCAGCGGCACACGCACTTGTTGCAACCCGCTAATGCCGCCGCGCGCCGAGGGGCTGGCACAGAGCAACAACGCCGTGCGGCCGCGCAACGGCGCGCGCGGGTCGACCGATAGCCAGTCGATCAGGTTTTTTAACCCCGCCGGGATCGACCAGTTATATTCCGGGCTGGCCAGTAATAATCCGTCATGGGCCAGCAGCGCGTCGGCCAGATACTGCGCGCCTTGCGGCAAGGAAGTATGTTCGCCGCGATATAAGGGCGACTCGCAGGCATCGTAATCAAGCTGGCGCACCTGCGCGCCTGCCTGCTCGGCGAGTGGAATCGCATGCTGCAGCAGGGTGCGATTCAATGAATTGGCCCGGTGCGACGCAGCCAGTGCGAGAAGCGAAACCGTCATGCGGCCTCCGCGCGCAAATGGTTCAACAGGGCGGTGAACGCATGGGCCCGGTGGCTCATGGCATGTTTGGCTTCGGCCGCCATCTCGCCGAAGGTTTCCGAGTATCCCGTAGGAATAAAAATGGGGTCGTAGCCAAAACCCTGGCTACCGCGCGGTGGAAAGGTGAGGGTGCCGTGCACTTCGCCGCGCACGGTATGAAGATCGCCTCGCGGGCTGGCAAGGCTAAGTGCACAGACAAAATACGCCGCGCTGCCGGAGGGCTCCTGACCGCACGCCTGAAGCTCCTGCATTACCCGCTGCATGGCTAGCTGGAAATCCTTGGTTTCACCCGCCCAGCGCGCCGAATAGATGCCGGGTGCGCCGTCGAGCGCCGGCACGGCCAGCCCGGAATCGTCGGCCAGCGCCCATAGGCCGCTTGCTTCAGCGGCCGCGCGGGCTTTTAGTTCGGCATTGGCTTCGAAGCTGCTGCCGGTTTCCTCTGGCTCCGGCAGGTTCAATGCAGCGGCCGAGCGGACCTCGATCGCCAGCGGTGCCAGCAGGGCCTCGATCTCGCGTACTTTACCCGCATTGTGGCTAGCGACCAGCAGCGGCGATATCTGCGCGGGGCTTGGCACTAGTACCCCAACGCCTTGCGCTGATGCTCGATCAGCTGGCGGATGCCGGCTTTGCCAAGCGTCAGCAAATCCTGCAATTGCGGCTCGTTGAAGGTCGCTTCCTCGCCCGACAATTGCACTTCGACGAATTTGCCTTCGGCGGTCATGATGATATTGGCATCGACCTGAGCACCGGAATCCTCCTCATAGTCGAGATCGAGCAGCGCCACACCACCCACGATGCCGCACGACACGGCCGCCACCGGCGCGATAATGGGATTGGTTTTTACCTGACCGCGCTTTTCCAGTTTAGCAATCGCTTGCGCCAGCGCTACATAGCCGCCGGTGATCGACGCGGTGCGGGTGCCGCCATCGGCCTCGATGACATCGCAATCGATAATAATCTGGCGTTCGCCCAACGAGGGTAAATCGATCGCCGCTCGCAGCGAACGGCCGATCAGCCGCTGGATTTCCTGCGTCCGCCCCGATTGTTTCCCCCGCGCCGCCTCCCGCGGGTTGCGGCTGCCGGTTGAACGCGGCAACATGCCGTACTCGGCCGTCACCCAGCC
>DITH01000002.1 GCA_002422745.1 Alphaproteobacteria bacterium UBA6189 | reverse complement strand
AATTGCCCAGATGCAGATTGCCCGTGGGCTGAACGCCCGAAAGAATGCGTGGTTTTGCCATAGGATACCTTCACGTGTTTGCCCGCTTGTAGCGGATTTTATCGGCCCTTGTCACGCTTTTTGCGATGCACAAAAAACGTGGGAAAACAAGGCAATGTTCACCGAACTGTCACACATAATGGGCGCGTAATTTGCTAGAGTGAATGGTGAGAAACTCTATGGAAATAACACCACAGTTAGAACAGGAACGCCCGCCGCGTCCGCCGATTCGCCCGCCGGAGCATCGCGCCCATGTGGCGGTGGCGGCGGCGGTGCCGCCAGCATTGACGCGGGAGGCGACGCCCCCGACGGCACCCACGACCGAAAAAAACCAGGAGCAGGGCAATTGGTTCCATCGTAACCGTTGGTTCACGAAAGAGCCCATCAGCTATACCGGCTATCAGTTTTTCCGCTCTGGCCTCGCGGCCGTGCCCTATGCGTTCGGCATGGCGTTTTTCCACCATGCGTTCGGCTTGCTCGGCCGGGAAAGCGCGAAGGCAGGGCTTACGGCCCAAGGATTAAAAACCCTCAACAGCCAAGGCATCAAAGCTGTGAACGCGGTGCCGGAACTGCAACGGGCGCTGCTTTATAAGCCCGGCAGCAAAGCCATGATAGCGCGTAACGCGCTGCGTTTTTCGCAATCGCCGGTCAACGCCGCGGCGCAGATTGGCCTGGCGTTTACCATGTTCCGCTTTACCGGCGGGTTGGTAAAGGGCCTGCGCGACAAGGTGATGGATGAAGGCAACAGCGCCGCCGATACCGAGCGCGAAACCCGCCACTGGTGGCAAACCGTCAAGCATACGGCCGCGACGAACTGGCCTGCCGAATCGACCGCCACGCCGTGGGCCGCACTGACGCTGGGATTTGCCACCGCGGTATTCGACAAGCCGCCGCCCAAATACCTCGAAGGGCCGGTGAACCTTAAGCGCGCCTGGGGTAAGGAAAGCAAGCTGCTGCAGGTAGCAGCGGTCTGGACCATCGCCTACAGCATTTTCTTTGAAACGGCAGAGCGGTTATTCAAGGATAAGCAGATATTGCGCGGCGAATGGAAGGGGCATGCGAACAGCCTGACCAATAAGGACGACCCGACCGTGGGTACGCCGCCCGAACTGGCCGAGAAGAAGCAAGCCAACGGCGAAGCGGTAGGCAAGCCGGTCGCGCCGTTTTTTACTGAGGACCCCGGCTTAGGCCGGTTGTTGTTCCGCCGGGTGCTGCCGGTTGCCGTGGGTATTACAGGCTATGCGTTGGCCAAGCGCGTGACGTATCAGGGGGTAGGCGGACAGATGCGGGCGATTGATGAAAGCGTCAAAGGCGCGAGCAAGCATGCGGCGCGCTTTCTCGATAACGCCAAACGCGAAGGCATTGCCACCGCGACCTTTGGCACCCTATGGATGGCGACGGATGCCTGGGGCAGCTGGTACGATAAATTTTTCCAGAAGATGCAGGATAAAAGCCAGCATAAAGCCCTTACCCCGCATCAGGCCCGCAACACGCAGGCGCTGTACGAGCAGTTGCAGGCGAAAGAACAGGGCAAGGTGGCGGCACGCTAACGGTCATGGACTTTTCCGCCCGCCCGCGCTATCACCCGCCGCATGAGCACCCGTTACGAGATTCCTGATCGTCCGCGCCGCAATCGCCGTGCGCCCTGGCTGCGCGCATTGGTGGCCGAGCATCATTTGCAGGTGAGCGACCTGATCTGGCCGCTATTTGTGCAGGAGGGGGAGAATCTGGCCACGCCGGTGCCCGGCTTGCCGGGGGTGGAGCGGCTGACGATCGATAAGCTGGTGGACGCGGCAAAAGAAGCGGCGGCGCTTGGCATACCGGCGATTGCGCTGTTTCCCGTCGTGCCTACGGAAAAAAAGAATGACGCGGCCAGTGAAGCCTTCAACACCCAGAATTTGGTTTGCCGGGCCATGCGTGCGGTAAAAACCGCCGTACCGGAAATCGGCTTGATCGGCGATGTCGCGCTGGACCCCTATACCACCCACGGCCATGACGGCGTGCTGGACGCGAACGGCGACGTGGCCAACGACCCGACCATCGCGATCCTGTGCGAACAGGCGCTGGCACTGGCGCAAGCCGGGTGCGACATGGTCGCGCCGAGCGATATGATGGATGGCCGCATCGGCCTGATTCGCGCCGCGCTCGATCGGGCGGGCTACGAACAGGTGGCGATTTTATCGTACGCGGCGAAATATGCGTCGGCATTTTACGGGCCGTTTCGGCAGGCAGTGGGCTCCAACAAAGCCGCGCCGTTATGCAAGCGCGGCTACCAGATGGACCCCGCCAACACACGCGAAGCCATGCGCGAGGTCGCGCTCGATGTGGCGGAAGGCGCCGATATGGTGATGGTAAAGCCCGGCATACTCTATCTCGATATCGTCGCGCGGGTAGCGGAGCAGTGCGAACTTCCGGTGTTTGCCTACCATGTGAGTGGTGAATACGCGATGCTCAAAGCTGCGAGCGCGCAGGGTATGCTCGATGAGCGTGCCGCCATGCTGGAAACGCTGCTTGCCTTTAAACGTGCCGGGGCCGACGCCATTCTTACCTATGCCGCCCGCGATGTGGCGCGCTGGCTTACAGCAGATTCCTAACCGCGCAGTGTGTCGAAATAACTCGGCATCTGCTGGGTAGGGTAGGTGTGGCGTGTCTGCTCGTGCAGATAGATAGCAATCATCATCAGCAGCAGGAATGCGGCACCGATGGCTAAATAGAATGCGGCCGGAAGTGGGGTTGGTGTGCGAGAATACATAACCGCCTCCAATGCTAAGTATGGTCATTGCACCATAGCTGGCATCAGAAGGCGATCATGAATAGGACAGTAGTCATGAGATTCGGTATTATTCCGTGATTTCAATCTGCGAATCGCCCGGAAGATCGATGGTCGCGGTGTTTTTATCGTGCTGGTAATAAAGGAAGCCGCCAACAACGACGACAAGAAGCAAAACGATAATCACGGCACTATTGTTATTCATGGGTAACTCCTGAATGGTTTGACAGGGTGGAGTGTTCCATTGATTGGCATCATGGGGCCATGAGTGAGAGAATTAACAATATTAGCGAAGGATAAATTTTACTTCGGCGAATACATTTCGACGTTCAGTATGCCGTTGATGATACGCTCTTTCGCCATGGCAACCGCCTCGATCAACTCTTCCGAGATTAATTTGCGGTTGTTGTTGTCGACGGCGTAATCGAGCGCGCCTTCACGGATGCCAAGATATTTAATCCCCGGATTCCATTTGCCTTCGCTGGAGGTTTTGAGCGTATCGTAAACCGCGATATCGACCCGTTTGACCATGGAGGTAAGCACATGCCCGGGGTATAAACCGTTCTGGTTGGTGTCGACGCCGATGGCGAAAGTGCCAGCGCGGTGGGCAGCTTTTAGCACACCAAGGCCCGAGCCCCCGGCCGCAGCAAAAATCACGTCCACCCCGGTCTCATATTGCCGCATGGCCAATTGGTACGCTTCTTTCGGGTTGCTCCAGGCCTCGGGCCCCGTGCCAACCATGGCAACGGCAAGCTCGATCGTGGGGTCGACATGATGCACGCCCTGCTCGAAGCCGTGGCGGAAATTACGGATAAGGGGAATATCCATCCCGCCGATAAACCCGACCTTGCCGTTGCGCGAGGCCTTGGCGGCAATGATGCCGACCAGAAACGCGCCTTCATGGTCTTTGAACAGGATGGATTGCACATTCGGGAATAACGGCGGCACCAGCCCATCGATCACCGTGAACTGGGTGTTTGGGTAACGCTCGGCGAGGTTAAGCACGGGCATTACATGCTGGTAGCCCACCGCGATAATGGGGCTCGCGCCACTATCGGCCGCCTGTTTCAGCACCGTGGCGATGTCGTCGCTTTCTTTGATGCGCTGTTCGGGAATGTCCATGTCCAACTCGCGCCCGGCCCGTTCGATGCCGGCGCGGGCAGCATCGATAAAGGCGCGGTCGGAGTCGTTGCTGGCCGAGAGGTAAACAATAAGCGGGTTAAATTCACCCTGCGGTGGTTGGGCATGCACAGGCAGTGCCATACTCCAGCCAAACGCTAAAAGTAACAGGGGACGAAAAAAGAAACGGTTGCAGTATGTCATAAATCCTGTGCCAGTGGACAAGCAGGCCTTGAGCGGCTTTTTTCTTTGTGCGACACTTATAGGCAGCGGGCGCGTTTTTGCAACTTAAACGGCAAGGTTTCATGCATATTTCTCAACCACGGCTATTGGCGCTGCAAGCGCAACTGAACACGGTGTCGGTCGATGTGTATTTGCAGCCGATGGCCGATGAATTTCAGGGCGAGTACACGCCCGACTGCGCCGCGCGCTTACCGTGGCTGACCGACTTCACCGGCTCGGCCGGATTGGGTGCCTTCTGGGCCGCGCCCCATGGGCAGCGGCGGCATACGTTGTTTGTCGACGGGCGCTATACCCTACAGGCAACGCAGCAGGTTTCAGCCGATATCCAGGTATGCAACAGCGGCGAGCAGCCGCTTGGCGCGTGGTTGCGGGCGCAGGATGCAGCGCTGACCATTGGGTTCGACCCCTGGCTGGTGACGCATGATCAGGTAGTAAGCTGGGCGCAGGCCGATACGCGGCATCGCTGGGTGGGCCTTGCACCCAACCCGGTCGATGCAATCTGGGCCGAACGCCCGGCACCGCCGGCGGGAGAGGTGGTATTACAGCCGGAAGCGTTGGCGGGAATGCCCGCGTCGGAAAAGCATGCAGCGCTGCTTGCCCAACTTGGTGAAGCCGGGGTGGACGGCGCGATATTTACCCTGCCGGATGGTATCAACTGGTTGCTGAATATCCGCGGAAACGACATCCCGTTTAACCCGCTTATGCTTTCGTATTTAATATTAAAAACAGACGGTTCTTCTAAGTTATACACTTATGAACGAACATATGTTCAGGATGTGCAGGCGTATTTTTCGGGTTTGGGTGTTATGCTCGCACCGCTTGCCGACCTTTGGGCGGGGAACATGCCTTTGGCACCGGCGGGTGCGCGGCTGTGGATCGATCCCAGTGTGGCGGCGGAGGGATTCTGGCAGTTGGCGGCTGGGCAAGGCATTACGCTTGTGCCGCAGGCGGACCCCACCTTACTACCGAAAGCCTGTAAAAACACGACGGAGCTGGCAGGCATTCGCGCCGCGCACCAGCGCGACGGATTAGCGCTCAGCCGCTTCCTCTGCTGGCTCGACCAGCAAATTGAGGCAGGCAAACTGCCAGATGAATTAACCGTGGTGGCCACGCTGGAGCGATTCCGTAGCGAGTCACCCGACTATCGCCAGCCGAGCTTTGCCACCATCGCCGGGGCGGGGCCGAACGGCGCTATCGTGCATTACCGGGCAGATACGCAAAGCAACCGCCGGCTGAAGAAAGGCGAGCTGCTATTGCTCGATTCGGGCGGTCAATATGCCGATGGCACCACCGATGTGACCCGCACCGTGGCGATCGGCGAGCCAACCGGGCCTATGAAGGAGCATTACACCCGGGTGCTCAAAGGCCATATTGCGCTGGTTACGGCACGGTTTCCCGAGGGCACGACCGGGCCGCAGCTCGACGTGCTAGCGCGGCAATTTCTGTGGCAGGCCGGGCTCGATTACGACCATGGCACGGGGCATGGGGTGGGGGCCTATTTATGCGTGCATGAAGGCCCGGCGCGTATCGCCAAGCGTGGCTCCAGCGTTGCGCTGGCGCCCGGCATGGTGCTGAGCAACGAGCCAGGGTATTACGCCGCTGGTAAATACGGTATCCGTATCGAAAACCTGGTGGCGGTGGAGGTAGTAGGCGCTGCCCCGCATGGTAAAGCGTTGCTTGGTTTTGACACATTGACCTTGGCGCCGATCGACACCCGGCTGGTGGATGTCGCGATGCTGTCCAGCGACGAGCGCAACTGGCTGAATGACTACCACCGACGGGTATATAAAACCCATGCAGCCGCCATGCATGGGTTGGAAAAAGAATGGCTGGCGAGCGCGACGCGGGCGGTTTAGCTACAGCCCGAGATCGTAGAATAGATTGCACATGCGGTTATTTGTTGAGAGCTCGTACTCGCTATTGCCGCCGCTGCCAGTGGCGCAGCCGCTCCAATATCCACCTGGCCCCCAACTTTGGAATTTGCCACTGCCGGGGATGCCGTCATCCATTTTGGTATCAAGATTATAAGCGTCGCCGGGAATAAACGCTCTGACTTCAATATAGCCAGAACCATGACAGCAGCGGGAAAGTAAAAAGCGATTGGCGTGCGTCAGGGAGCTTACGTAATTATCGCCGCGCAAAGCGATGGCGATGTTCTGAAATTTGGTAAGCGGAATGTTGGTGCCGGGCACATCCGCGAAACTGGCGGAAGGATCACTTGTCGCGCCAGTGTATTTTCCTTCTAGCAAACCTGCGTTACTCAGATGCTGCCAGAAACGATAATATTCTCCGCGCTCTGGTCCACCGCCACGGTTAATTCTTCCGTTCCCGTTGCCATTACACGTTTCCGTGCCCGCTGCGATCGCCACGCGGCAATCCTCGTCCTGGCCGTTTCCGGCGGCGATGCCCCAGAAGCTGGTGGCATTCGGCATGTCGCCGGGTAGGGCGAGATACTTATCGCGAAAAGCGGTGGCGGCGGTTTTATATTTGATGAGGTCAGTGCTGACGCTGCGCAGTTCCGACGCATAAATGAGGGCGCGCCCGGCTAATATGCCCCCCGTCAGCAGGCCGAGGATAACAAGCACGATGGCCAGCTCTACCAGACTAAAAGCGCTTTTTTGCATATGTGAACAGTAGCTCTATGGCGCCTATTTGCAAGTCGCTTTTATTCTTATGCCCGGTAAGCGGAATGCTCGCGCCGGATGGCGTTACGCACCGCCGCATGCGCCTCGGCTATCTCCTGCTCGGAAAGTGGCGCCGTGATAAGCTCAAGGCATTCACGATCATTTCTATTGGGGTTGAGATCCAGAATCGCCTGGCGCAGGGGATATAAGTTCAATTGCCGTACTTCATTTCCCTGATGCATCTCGGTATTGGCTGCGGCTTCGAGAAAATTGTAAATCCCGAGCTCGTCGTCCGATTCGCCTGCATTTCTAGNNTACCGATAATGTGAAGCATGGCGTCGGTCGATGACTCAAGCTTCTCACTGAAATAGTCTCGCTTCGCCTGCGCAAGCTTGGCCGCGTAACTGGCAGGGTTGGTATGCACGGCCTTCTGTTCGTATTCCAAGGTGATGGCGAACAGGTCACGGGCGAAGGCTTCACGGATAAACTGTCGTGTATCGATCATGGCGTTACATTAGCAGAAAACGCATGGGTGTATGTGACGATTGCATGAAGTTGGCGGGCTATTAGGCCGCTATTCCGCCAGTTCGACATACTCGGCGAGGATTTTCTTTACGCCCGCATGTTTGAACGCAATCTGTAAGTGATCGCCTTCAATGGTGAGAATCACCCCATTACCGAATTTCTGGTGAAAGACGCGGCTGCCTTTGTTGAAACCGGCATTGCGAGAAGGAACGATTGTGTTGCTGGTGCCGGGATTAGAGAGCTGTTGCGCATGGGTTTGCTGGCCCCGGAACGAGGCGTTCATGATCTCTTCTACTTCCTTCTGGAACATCATGGGGCCGGAGCGGCGAACCGGCCCGCCATCGAGATGTTCCGCCGTTTCGGGTGGAATTTCCGACAGAAAACGCGAGGGCAGGGCGCTTTGCCACTGGTTGTAGATGCGCCGGTTCGCGGCGTGGCTGATGGTGAGATGCTTGCGCGCCCGGGTGATGCCGACATAGGCGAGGCGGCGCTCTTCCTCCAGCCCGGCCGTGCCAAGCTCGTCCATCGTGCGCTGGCTGGGAAAAAGCCCTTCCTCCCAGCCGCTTAAGAACACCGCGTCGAACTCCAGCCCTTTGGCGGCGTGCAGCGTCATGATGCTGACCATATCCTCGGTCGATTTGCTGGCATTATCGGTCACCAGCCCGACATGTTCGAGAAATTCCGCAAGGGTGGGGAAGTCGCCCAGCGCCCGCACTAATTCGCGCAAATTCTCAAGCCTGCCCGAGGCTTCGGGCGACTTATCGGCCTGCCACATGGCGCGGTAGCCGGATTCCTCCAGCACCAGGTCGGCCAGCTCGGCGAGGGAAATCTCCGGGCTATCGGCAGGAATGGGTGGGGTGTCGTGCAGATCGAACGGATCGAACGGCACGGCGTCGGGTTCGCTGCTCCCGAGAAACGACGGCAAGGGTGGCATCAGCATCGGTTCGGAGACAGCTGGCGGCGCGTTGGGAGCCCGTGGCATAGGCGAGGTGTTGACGCCGCTGCGTTCGCGCCAATGGGTAAACTGGTGCAGGAGTTTGTCGAGTGTGGTAGCCGTTTTGCCCTTGAGTTCGCCGGTGCCGAGCAGCCGTTCGATGGCGGAAAAAAGCGAGCCGTCCATCCGCCGCGCTTCGATGTGCAGCTGTTCCATCGTCGCTTTGCCGATCCCACGTTTGGGGGTATTGATGATGCGCTCGAAAGCCAGATCGTCGTGCGGTTGGGCGATAACGCGCAAATAGGCAATCGCATCGCGGATTTCCATGCGCTCGTAGAAGCGCAAGCCGCCCACGACCTTGTACGGTATGGCCAGCGTCATGAACCGTTCCTCGAAGGCGCGGGTCTGGTAACCGGCACGCACCAGCACCGCCATCTCGCGGAGTTTCACGCCGTAGCGCTGATAGGCCTCGATTTCTTCGGCAACGAAGCGGGCTTCCTCGGTATCGTCCCACACCGATTTGATACGGATGAGGTCGCCTTCTGCCTCGTCGGTCCAGAGGGTTTTGCCGAGGCGGCCCTGGTTATGCGCTATCACACCGGATGCG
>DITH01000061.1 GCA_002422745.1 Alphaproteobacteria bacterium UBA6189 | reverse complement strand
GGATCGCATGCTCGATATGGGCTTTGAAGACCAGATCATGAAAATCCTGAAATTTCTGCCGCTGGCTCGTCAAACGTTGCTGTTCTCGGCAACGCTACCGCCCCAGATCATCAAGATTTCGGAGAAATACCTGAAGAACCCTGAGCGCATTCAGGTGGGCGAAATCAACAAGGCTGCCGACAAGATCGTGCAGGAAGTGCGCCACCTGAATCCGGATGAGAAATACGACGTGCTGGTCGAGGAGCTGAAAAAACGCGACGGTACCGTGATCATTTTCGTGCGCGCCAAGCACGCCACCGAGAAACTGGCAAGCCGCCTGCGCAAAAGCGGTTTCACGGCCGATGCGATCCATGGCGATCTCGAACAGCGCAACCGCGAGAAAGTGCTGCAAGCGTTCCGCGACCAGAAACACCGTATCCTGGTGGCAACCGACGTAGCCAGCCGCGGCCTCGACATTCCGCATATCGAGCATGTCGTGAATTACGACCTGCCAATGGCGCCGGAGGATTACATCCACCGCATCGGCCGCACGGCGCGTGCCGGGGCGGAAGGCAATGCCCTCAGCTTCATCACGTCGGAAGACCGGTTGAAATGGTCGGCGATCCAGAAACTGATCGACCCGAACCAGACCAATGCCCCCATCCTCGGCAACACGCCGCAAGCGCCACGCGAAGCACGCGGCAACGGCGAGCGCGACGGCAGCAAGCGTCGCCGCAGCCGGGGTGGCCGCACCCGCAACCGCGAGCGTGGTGATTCCCCCACAGCCGCCGAGGCACGCCCACCTGTCCCCGCAGCGACCGCGCAGCCCGCAGCCCCTCGCGTCGAAGCGAACGATAATCGCCCCATCGAAGCGGCTCCCGCTAAAGTGGCGAACGGGCGTGACAGCACCAGCGGCAGCAATGGCGGCCAGGTGCAATCTGGTGGCAATTCGACGGCCAGCGCCCCCATCCAGGGACTGCCGCCCGCGATCTAAAAAAAACGGCGGGGAAATGGTCTTCCCCGCCGCAAGTCTCACATGGTGATGATCGTTTACGCCGCCGCAATACGGAGCGCCTGTGCCGCAGCCTGAACGACGGCGCCAATGCGCACCGCCGATTGCACCGCCTGGGTGGATAGCCCCGCCTTCGCCAGCTCATGCGCGTGGGCTTCCATGCACATGCCGCAGCCATTCATGGCCGACACCGCCATCGACATCAGTTCAAAATCGACTTTCTCGATGCCGGGATTGCCAATCACGTTCATGCGTAGCTTGGCGGGCATGGTTTTATAATCGCCCCCCACCAGATGCACGAAGCGGTAATAGACATTATTCATCGCCATAATGCTGGCGGCGGCCTTGGCCGCGTTGATTTCCGCCTCGCTCAATGCCGACGCTTCACCGCTGATCGCGGCGATCACGCCGTCATCCTTGGTAGCATAGGCCGAGGCCAGGGCGATGAGGTGAATCTGTGCCTGGGTTAAATCGGCGGCGCCTTCCGGCGTCAGCACTGAACTCAGGTTTAAACGGATATCTTTGGCAAAATCCGGCAGCGCCGCTTTCAACGTATCGAGCGAGGCCGTGTTTTCACCACTTTTGACGAGTTGTAACGTGGTCATGTTTTTCTCCAACTATGGGTTTTTGCGCGGGGTTGAAGCTGCGCAAGCGTAAATGGCGGGGTACGGAGGAAGGGTTACCCTTCCCCCGTACCGTGCGATTAAGCCGCGACCGTGATCACGTCTTCGCCCTTTTGCCAGTTGCAGGGGCAGAGCTCGTCGGTCTGCAACGCGTCGAGCACCCGCAATACTTCCTTCACATTGCGGCCGACCGAAAGATCGGTAATCATCACGAAACGGATGATGCCCTCAGGGTCGACAATATAGGTCGCGCGTTGCGAGACGCCTTCGACTTCGTCGAGAATGCCGAGCTCCTGGCTCAATTCACGCTTGATGTCGGCCAGCATTGGAAAGGGAAGCTCTTTAAGCTCTTCCTTGTTCTGGCGCCAGGCGAGATGCACGAACTCCGAATCAACCGAGGCGCCGAGTACCTGCGCATCGCGATCGGCAAAATCGGGAGTAAGTTTACCGAACTCGGCGATTTCCGTCGGGCAGACGAAGGTAAAATCCTTCGGCCAGAAGAAGACAACCAGCCATTTGCCGGGGTGGCTGGTATCGGTCACTTCGGTGAATGCCGTACTGATATCGTTTGAAACAGTCGCTTTGAGTTTAAATTTAGGGAAGCGTTTGCCAACAGTTAACATGGGGACTCCTACGTGGTTGCAATAAGGTTTGTTTAAGTTTTGTGTGATGCTGTATCATGGTTAGAACACCCGAACCTGCCGCACAGCATAGGCGACACGTTCGCGAAAACTTCTGGATTCCCAGGCGCTTTCATGCATGTAGAATACGCATGTCTGCACCAGCGGCTCGATAAGCCCGATGCCAAGCGCCACTTTCCAGTTGCCGCTCAGCGCATACGCCACCAGCGTAGCCACCACGATATGCAGAATGCAATAGGTGCTGGTTTTAGCAATGCGGCGCATGGATACTCCTTTGTTACAACTAACCCTACCGCACTGCACACGATTGATAAAATTGATTGTCTTTATGATAGCGATTGATACAATCAATCTATGAACCTACGTGACCTCGAATATGCCGATGCCCTCGCCCGTACCCGCCATTTCGGCGCGGCGGCACGGGCCTGCCATGTCAGCCAGTCCACCCTCAGTATCCAGATCAAAAAGCTGGAGGAGGAACTCGGCCTAAAGCTGTTCGAGCGCGATTCCCGCCAGGTATTGCTCACCGATGCCGGCGTGACCTTGCTGGCGGAGGTGAAAAACATTCTCAAGGCACACCGGCAGCTGAAGGAAAAGGCCGCCGCCTTGCAAAACCCGCTTGCGGGCATCGTGCGATTCGGGGCCTTTCCTACCCTCGCCCCCTATATTCTACCGCTGATTATGCAGCCACTGCATCAGGAGCTTCCCCACGCGCAATTCCAGTTGGTGGAGGATAAAACCGAGCAATTATTGCAGCACCTGCTCGATGGCGGGCTCGATGCCGCCCTCATCGCCTTGCCCGTGACCGATGCGCGGCTCGACGCCTTTCCGCTCTTTTCCGAAGCGTTTACCCTGGCCGTGTCACGCCAATCACGCCTTGCCACGCGCAAATCCGTCCGGCTGGAGGAAGTCAAGGGCGAGGAACTATTGCTGCTCGATGAAGGCCATTGCCTGCGCGATCAGTCACTGGAATTCTGCACCCGTATTGGCATCGGCGAATCGCAATCCTACCGCGCCACCTCGCTGGAAACCTTGCGCCACATGGTCGCCGCCGATGCCGGGGTTACGCTTATGCCCGCCCTCGCCATTACTGACGACACCCCCCAGATCGCTTACCTGCCCTTCCGCGGCCAGGGGCCGGAACGCCTCATCGCGCTGGTGTTTCGCTCATCCACCGCGCGGCGCAGCTTGTTTACCGCCATCGCGCGCACCATCCGCCAGGCACTGCGCACGCAGCCGGGCATTAAGCCCCTTGCCTCGGCCAGCACAATTTAGCATGATGCTGATATGAGTTCCAAACAGCGGAAATACGCTACGATTCTGCACCCCACCATCGAGGCGGTCGTGCATGCATTATACCGTTATCCCACCCACGCCAAAGCAGCCGAACGGTTGGCTCAGGTTCGCCAGCATTTCGTGTTGGCCAAAGACCAGCCCGAAAGCCCGCCCGACCATCCGCGCATCCTACTCTGGATTAAAGGGTACGAAGTCACGCCCACCGAAGCCGATCAGGGCTTTAGCGGCCATTATGCCGAGCTGACCGTCACGACTACCGATAAAGGGCTGTTCACAATTTCCGCCAGTAAAGTTCTGCGCCCGCTGGCCAGCCATCCGCAGAAAAAACGGCCCAAGGCGCGGCATCCGAACTGGGGGCACCCGGTGATGCGCGCAGTGAAAAAACAGAAACGTTACGCTACCCTGGAAGAAGCCACGGCCGAGCTGGAACTGTTGCATACGGAATTCCCCGAAGTGTCGATTCCCGGCCAGGGTAAATTGTTTATTATCATTTACGAGAAACGCGAAGCGGGCGCACGGCCAACCCATAAAATCGCTCTCGAACTTAAAACCCATCCTGCGGGCGGCTATATCATCTGCTGGCGCGACAACCAGAAAATCACCAGGCCTAGCAGCAAGCAGCCGCCCGGCACGGCCGAAACTGCGGCTGCGAACACCGATCCGCAAGGGTATTTCACCTCGATGGTGGCGCTGGGCAAACTGCGCAAGCGCCGCAGCAACGCCAAGCGGCCGGAGATTCCACCGCAGCCGGATAGCCCATCCGATAGCTGACCCCTTCCCGGGCGCGCTTTTTCATGCCTTTCTGAAGTCTCACAGAAAGGATGTTATGCCCCGTTACTTCCGCCGCACACGCACCACCAGTAAATTACGCGACCAGCTTCTGCGGGAGCTCGAACGCGAAGGCGAAAAGCTACTCAAGCGAATGGCCAGCGACTTCACGGCCGATCTAAGCAAGCAACTGCAAGCTACCCTGCAGCAGCAATTACCCGCCGTAAGCGGCGGGGGCGGCGGTGGCGCCAGTTCGGCCAGCGGGGGGTTCAATGCCAGCACCCTGTTCAGCACCAGCAGCTTCACCAACATGCTGGGTAGTGTCATTAACTATGCCGTCAGCCGCCCACGCACCAGCACCCGCACCGCGGAAAGCAGCCGCTCCCAGGCGATGGACCAGCAATTCCGTCTCAGCCGAGCCCAACAAACCGCCGAGCTCGGGGTGCAACTTGGCCGCGGCGACCGCGCCAGCTAGCCACAGCGTATTTGCCACCCCCCCTTGCAGAAACTGCAATTCATCAAAGGGGGACAAGCTGTTAATGGTGGTTGCGGAATGATTTGATTTGTATGTCTCGCCGCTTACCCCCGCCTCGTGCGGGGGTATTTTTATGTGCCCGGCGGAAAGCCTGCGCGGCGCTTGAGCGGCAATCATGAATTCACCAAACTGTCACACACAGGCTTGCCGGATTTGGTATGGTAGTGCTATGCAGTTACCCATGACGCAGCACGACAACAACAACGACAACCACTTCGCACCCGATCACGAAATGCTTGCTTTCAATCCGCACGATTATATTCAAACGACCGGTGAAGGGTTTGCCCTATGCACCAACCCGTTCGCCGATGGCGGCCTATCGGCCATTACCGTCAACACCCAGCTGATGGGCGAAAATTTACGTAATTTCGAATCGTCGGTAAAACGTATGGTGTTGTCAAAACTCTTCTCTCCCAAGTTCGGCGAGATAATTCTTACCGCCACCCGCCTCGGACGCTAAATCCGCCTTTGATTTCAATTATGCCCATGCTACATAAATGCGCATGGACAGGCCCCGTTACGAACAATTTGGCATTAACATCGAAGAAAAAGAGAACACGACCCACGTGTTCAAGAACGGTACGCTTATCGGCTCCTTCACCATCGATGTCGCCAACAAAAAGCTGAAGTTCGATTTCCCGGGCAATAAATACTTTAATTACTTCGCCTACATCGCCGCCGACCGCCCCTCTAACCGTGTCAAATGGGTGAATGAAAATTTAAGCCAGGACTCGATGGATAATTTGCAAGCCGGGGTGGCTTTCCTCGGCTTCGCCAAATTCGAGGAGCAAATGGCCCTCGCCATGGAAGCCAGAGCATCGGGAGAGGAGCCGCATGGCGACACCACCGCGCAAACCATCGTCCACTAACGAGCAAAATCCGTTTTTCGACGAGATCGACAAAATGTCGCCGCAGGCGCTGGCCGACTACCTGTATGCGCTGGCCGAAGAAATCATTGCCAGCCCGCAGGAATACAAGCTCAAAATGGGCCTTGAGCAGCTTGATATCGACGAGTTGGACAATATCGATCTCTCCACCCCGGCCGGTCGCCGTAAGCTTGCTAAGCTACTACGTATGCTGGCCGAGCAGGTCATGACACGCGGTAAGGATGCTTACCTTGCCAGTGTCACCGACAAAAGCAAAGACCAAGGCCGTCGTCGCTAGCCAGGATTAGGCTGACCCATAAAAAAACCCCGGGGGATTGGCCCGGGGTTTTCTGTATCTCGATCCGTGGTTTTACGAACCGCTACGCCTTGGCCGCTTTTTTGCCCGAGGTAGCGTTATTGTCGTTACCGGCGGTCATCTCACTGACAACGCCAAGTACGCGGATAACGTGCGGATTGTTGATGTAATAAAAAATCTGCCGTTGTTCGCGGCGCGCCCCGAGTACACCTTCGCGACGCAGCTTCGATAAATGCTGCGAAAGGGCCGGTTGGCTCACTTTTACGCTCTGGTTAAGTTCGGAGACGTTCTTCTCGCCGTTGAGCAGCAACGTTACAATTTGCAGGCGATAGAAATTACCCAGCACTTTTAAAATCTGTGACGATTTTTTCAGCTGTTGATTGTCTTTGAACATGATTGCTCCCGTCTCGTTAGTCATATTTGTTAAGGCGTGAGCACTACCCTCTCCGCCCGGTTTTGCAAGTGAAAGATTTGCTAGTTGCATGGGGTCCTCCTATTGCTCAACATATTGGTGTTAACGAAGTAAAGAGGCTATACGACTTCGACCGGCAGGTTATATAAAGTCGATATAAACCACCGCACCACCATAAGTTTTTGCTAAGGGTTGGCTGTACCTTTTCTCAAGCCATCTTTGGCCGAATCCGGCACTTTCTCCATATACGAACATTGCGAATATCACTTACGCCTAATCATAGCTAAGCGCTGCGCAGAATCATAATTAGAAATCGGTAATAATGCTGTGGATTAATGCGGACGAACGGCGTCGTCATCCTCGTCGGCATTCGATTTCAACACCCGCGCATCTTCCACCTCCACCCAATCGGTGATCGGCGTCGGCATACGGGCCAGCGCATGCTTCAGCACGTCGTCGACATGGCTGACCGGAATAATGGTGAGGCCCTTCTTCACGTTGTCCGGAATCTCTTCGAGATCCTTCTCATTCTCGCCGGGAATCAGCACCGTCGTAATGCCACCACGCAAAGCCGCAAGAAGCTTCTCCTTCAAGCCTCCAATTGCCAGCACGCGACCACGCAGGGTGACCTCGCCGGTCATGGCGACATTCTTCTTCACCGGAATACCGGTCAGCACCGATACGATGGTCGTGCACATGGCAATCCCGGCGGAAGGGCCATCCTTCGGCGTGGCGCCTTCCGGCACGTGCACGTGGATGTCTTTCTGCTTGAACAGGGGCGGCTTGATACCAAACGCAAGCGACCGGCTTTGCACGTAGCTATAGGCCGCCTGCACCGATTCCTTCATGACATCTTTAAGGTTGCCGGTATATTTAATGCCGATTTTACCGCCGGGAACCGTGACCGATTCAATCACCAGCAGGTCGCCGCCGGTTTCCGTCCAGGCAAGACCGGTCGTGACGCCGATCTGATCGTCCTTCTCCGCTTCGCCATAGGTAAATTTACGCACGCCGAGATATTTCCCGACATTCTTTTCGGTCACGGTAATTTTCTCGACCTTGCTCATCAGAATTTCTTTTACCGCCTTGCGGGTAATCCGGGCGATTTCACGCTCCAGATTCCGCACTCCGGCTTCACGCGTGTAATAACGAATCGCATCGCGTAGCGCCTGCTCCGAAATAGTGAGCTCCTTGGTGCTCAAGCCGTGGTCTTTCAGCTGTTTGCGGATCAGGTGGTCCTTCGCGATGGCGACTTTCTCGTCCTCCGTGTAACCGGAGAGACGAATCACTTCCATCCGGTCTAGCAGAGGGCGTGGCATGTTCAGCGAGTTGGCAGTGGTGATGAACATCACGTCCGACAAATCGTAATCCACTTCGAGATAGTGGTCGTTGAAGTTTTTATTTTGTTCGGGATCGAGCACCTCAAGCAATGCCGCCGCAGGATCGCCCCGGAAATCGTTGCCCATTTTGTCGATCTCATCGAGCAGGAACAGCGGGTTGGAAGATTTTGCCTTCTTCATGCTCTGGATCAGCTTGCCCGGCATCGACCCGATATAGGTACGGCGATGGCCGCGAATTTCCGCTTCATCGCGCACGCCACCGAGCGAGATTTTAATGTAGTTACGCCCCGTCGCTTTCGCGATCGAGCGCGCCAGCGAGGTCTTGCCCACACCGGGAGGGCCAACGAGGCACAAAATCGGGCCTTTCACCGATTTTGTACGCGCCTGCACGGCGAGATATTCCAGAATCCGCTCTTTTACTTTCTCTAAGCCGGTATGGTCGGCATCGAGAATTTTCTCCGCACCATCGAGATCGCGCTTCACCTTGCTCGGCTTCTTCCACGGAATCGACACCATCCAGTCTAGATAATTGCGGATAACACTCGCTTCTGCCGACATGGCGCTCATGCTGCGCAGTTTTTTCAGCTCGGCATCGGCCTTTTCGCGTGCTTCTTTGGTCAGCTTCGCTTTTTTGAGTTTTTCTTCCAGCTCGGAGGTTTCATCGCGGCCGTCCTCCAGCTCGCCGAGCTCTTTCTGAATCGCCTTCAGCTGCTCGTTGNNTCGTTGAGGTAATATTCGCGCTGGGTTTTCTCCATCTGCCGCTTCACGCGGCCACGAATGCGTTTTTCGGTGTTGAGCACGCCGATTTCCGACTCCATCAGCGCGTATACATGCTCCAGCCGCTCCGACACGAGGATGATCTCGAGGATCTCCTGCTTGGCGGGAATGTCGATACTCATATGCGCGGCCACCGTATCGGCCAGCACGCTTGGGCTGGTGATTTTTCCGACCGCGCCCATCGTTTCCGGCTGAATTTTCTTGTTCAGCTTTACATATTCCTCGAACTTCGAGATCACTGAGCGGAACATCGCTTCCGTCTCGACCGGATCGCCCGCCGGTTCTTCCATTTCGGTCACGCCCGCTTCGTAGAATTCTTCGTTGTCGTTGAATTCGGTCACGCGCGCACGCTGCATACCTTCCACCAGCACTTTTACCGTGCCATCTGGCAGACGTAGCAATTGTAGCACCGTGGCCAGGGTACCCACCCGGAATAAATCTTCCTTCGTCGGCACATCCTGCGAGCCGTTCTTTTGCGACAGCAGCAGGATTTTATTATTCGCCTTCACTACCGATTCCAGGGCTTTCACCGATTTTTCGCGGCCGACAAACAGGGGCACCACCATGCCCGGGAACACGACAATGTCGCGCAAGGGCAGCACAGGAAGGATTTGGGGAGTGGAGCTCATAAAACCTCGGGGGGACAAGAGAAAGAGAAAATGGCGCTGGCACCAAATATAGTGCAGCCACACCGGATGTAAAGAACTAGCCACCCTGCGACGCTCTCCTGTGATCTTTGCGCTGCAGGGACCGATAAATACTGTTTTAATTGGTTGTTAACTAAATGCTGGTAGTCTTGTTTCATGAAGGTCGCATAGTATCTGAATGCTTAATAAAACAGGGCATAAACGAGGCTTCTCGTTACTTGAAATTGCGGTGGTGCTGGCTGTGGTGGGCATCCTTATAGGTGCTGTACTCAGCGGCCGGTATTTAATGCGCGCGATGGAGCTGCAACAAACCATCAGCGATTTCAGTCAGACCAATCATGCGTATCAGGAATTCCAGAAGAAATACGCTGCGCTGCCCGGCGATATGGCTGACGCGACCGAGTTCTGGGATACCGATCCCAATGGCTGCCCGTCCCATAGCACACGCCTCCGCCGCATTGAAACCTGCGATGGCGATGGCGATGGTGCCATCTCCGTCGCCGAAACGTTCCGCGCTATTCAGCATCTTTCCAATGCCGGGTATGTTCCCGGCACCTATACCGGCGTTGCGGGCCCGGATTCCGAGCAGCATAGCATCCCCGGCGAAAACGTGTTCGAAGGCGCAGAAAAAAGCGGCCTGGGTGTCTGGACGGTCGGGCCGTTCTTAAACCATCCCAACTGGTTCGATATTCCCACGGCGGTATCGGTAGTGGAGATGGGCACCGCTGCCAGCGGTCGCCTTACCGGCCCTGCTTTCACGCCACGGGAAGCACGGAACCTCGACGCTAAAATCGACGATGGCAAACCCGGCTCCGGCAAATTGATGGCGTATAAGGATGGGCTGAACCCCGGCTGTACGTCCAGCGCCACCGCCTATGCTCTCGGCAACGACGGGAAGCGCTGCGCACTGGCCATGATTATGGGCGAGGCGAACGCCGCCTGCAACAACAGCGAGACCTGCGAAGGCGTCGATTGGGTCACCCGGGATTGCAACGGCAACGAAGTCAGCCGTTCCCCGTTTGATATCGTCCATCATTGCTGCACACCCAGCTGGGTCGATACCAGTGTCGGTGCCTGCTCGGCGAGCTGCGATGGCGGCACCCAGGATGTCACCCAGTCCGACGGGTGCGGCGGCTCGCAAATTATAAGCCGCGCGTGCAACAGCCATGCTTGCGCCGCACCCGATCCCGAGCCTTCCTGCGCGTCGAATATGGGTGATAGCTGCACCTACACCCTCAATTACGGGCCGTATTGTGGCATGTGGGGTAATTGCAGCGATCCGACCATGTACACTAATCCCAGCTATTGCGGCAATAATGGGTATGTGCCTAACTGCTGGGATACCGGCCCGGACACCAACTGCCATACCTGCCATCTCGACCAGATCGGCACGGTGCAGTGCGATGGTAGCTGCAGCTAATAGTTCGTCGGAATAGTTGTACTTCTGCTTTTTATACGACATACTCTGCTTATGGGTTTTTTTCGTTCTCTCCCCGGTAAAACGCGTGGCTTTTCCTTACTGGAAATTGCGGTGGTGTTGGCGATTGTGGGGATTTTGATGGGAGCGGTGTTAAGCGGGCGCTACCTGCTGCGCGCCACCGCCCTGCAACAGACGGTGAGCGATGCCGGCAGCGGCGGGCAGGCCTACGGCAAGTTCCGCGATAAATACCAGGCCATCCCCAAAGCCATCCTCGAGATCGGCCGCAGCAGCGGCGGGCGCCTCACCGTCCCCGCCTTCACCCCGCGCGAGGCACGCAACCTCGACNNCCCCCGGCTGTACCGCCAGCGCCGAAGCCTACGCCGTAAGCAACGATGGCAAGCGCTGTGCCCTGGCCATGCTGATCGCCGATGCCAAAGCCGGATGCAGCAGCTCCCAGACCTGCGAAGGCAAGGACTGGGTCACCCGCGATTGCGATGGCAACGAACTCACCCGCAGCCTCAACAACGTCGCCCAGGGATGCTGTGTGCCCACCGCATGGGTCGATACCAGTGTCGGCGCCTGCTCCGCCTCCTGCGGCGGCGGAACCGAAAGCGTCACACAGGCCAACGGATG